>NZ_JBSVWS010000125.1:0-18106 GCF_054071155.1 Pseudomonas sp. SDO5532_S415
GTGGGTCAGCTAGCGGTGATGGTGGATGTGTAGCCGCCTTCGCGAGCAGGCTCGCTCCCACAAGAGTGGACGTACAATGAACCATGGCCGACTAGTTGCCGGCCACCGTCCATGCTGGGGGAAAGCGTTAACCGACAGGCGAGATCGCCTGAGGAGGCTTTCAAATGGGTCCCTCATCACAAACCATCCTGCAGAACCGCGCCGCCGCCGGGCGACGCCTGGTGGAGCCGCTGCTCCCGTACGCCCATCGCGCCGATGTCATTGTCCTGGCCTTGCCCCGTGGCGGGGTGCCGGTGGCTTATGAAGTGGCCCAAGCGCTGGAGGTGCGCCTGGACCTGATGCTGGTGCGCAAGCTCGGGGTGCCGTCGCATCAGGAGTTCGCCATGGGCGCGATTGCCAGTGGCGGCATTCAGATTCTCAATGAACAGGCGCTGCGGGTGCACCCGATCGATAAGGCCGCGTTCGATGCCGTGGTCGACCGGGAGACGAAAGAGCTCAAGCGCCGTGAGCAGGTGTATCGCGGGTCGCGTCCGCCGCTGCAACTCAAGGATCAGGTGGTGATCCTGATCGACGACGGCCTGGCCACCGGCGCCTCGATGCTGGCGGCGATTCAGGCGGTGCGGGTGCATGCGCCGTCGACGATCGTGGTCGCCGTACCGGTGGCGCCGATTGAAACGGCCGAGGCGTTGCGCAGTGAGGTGGATGAACTGATCTGCCCGCTGATCCCCGAATGGCTGATGTCGATCGGTTATTTCTACATGGATTTTTCCCAGACGTCGGATAAGGAAGTCATGGATCTGTTGCAGCGGGCGTGGCAGCGTGAGCTTGAACAGTAGCGGATAAAGATCGGCGCCCTCGCTGGCTATCCCGTGGCCCGGCGTGCTTCACTCAAGGCTTGCGAGCCAAGGATTTTTTCCATTGCGATACGACCTCACGAGTCTCGATCTTTTCATCACGGTGGCGCAGGAGCGCAACCTGACCCGCGCAGCGCGGATCAAGCACCTGGCGGTGTCGGCGATCAGCAAGCGCATCACCGAACTGGAGGCCCAGGTCGGTTCACCGCTGTTGATCCGCAATGCCCGCGGCGTGGAATTAACGCCAGCCGGGCAGTCGATGCTGTTTTACGCGCGGCAATTGAAGCAGACCCTGGAACAGCTGGACAACGAACTGGGCGACTACGCCACCGGGGTCAAGGGCCATGTGCGGATTCATGCGATCACCTCGGCGCTGTCGCAGTTTCTGCCGGATGACGTGGCCGGGTTTGTCGCGCGGTACCCGCAAATCAAATTCGATATCGAGGAGCGGGTCGGCTCGGCGGTGATCCGCGCAGTGGCGGACGGCCGTGCCGATCTGGGGATTATTGCCGTGCAGACCGCGGCGCAAGGGCTGGAGACCTTGCCCTATCGCCATGACGAACTGACCCTGGTGGTGCCCGCCGAACATGCATTGGCAACGCGAAAATCGATACGCTTCGAGCAAGTGCTGGAGCATGAGTTTGTCGGGCCGCATCTGGAAAGTTCGATGCACACACTGCTGACCCGCGAAGCGGAAAAGCTGGGTCTGGCCCTGAAGTCGAGGATCCGCATCAGCAGTTTCGATTGCATGTGCCGCATGGTCTCGGCCGGGCTGGGGGTGGCGGTGCTGCCGCGCAGTGTGATCAATCAATACCTGCGCAGCCATAAGCTCAAGGCGGTGACCCTGGCCGAGCCTTGGGCGCGGCGCTCGCTGTTGCTGGTGTTCAAGAAGTACGAGGCGGTGTCGCCGACCATCAAGACCCTGATTGATCATCTGAAATTGCCCACGCAGTAGTACACACTTCCCCTTGTGGGAGCGAGCCTGCTCGCGAAGACGGTGTGTCAGTCGACATCATTGTTGGCTGATAGACCGCTTTCGCGAGCAGGCTCGCTCCCACAGGAAGGATGTGTGATACATCAGAGCGTTCTCCGATGGAGAACGCTGCCATGGTAAAGCATCAATTTTCATCGGCTTCGACTGCTCCTAGTATCGGCTCCCAAGAACACAAAAAAGCCGAGCGATACCCGCATGACCGAGCCTGCCACCGACCTTTTCTCCGATCTGTTGATCGACCGCGAATCCTTCGTTTACGTCGATCTGCACAAACTGCTTTCAGCCGATCAGGTGGTAAAGCTGCCGTATTCGATCCGCATCCTGCTGGAGAACGTCGCCCGTTGTTCACCCGAGGCGCTGCCCTCGGTGCTGGCCCGCGCCGTGGGGCAGGGGCCGGATTGCGAGGTGCCGTTTCAGCCCAATCGCCTGATGTTCCATGACACCACTTGCCTGCCGGCGCTTGCGGATTTTGCCGGGATGCGCGATGTGGTGGCCGAGCTGGGCGGTGACCCGAGCGCGATGAACCCGCTGATTCCTGCGGTGCTGACCATCGACCACTCGGTGATTGTCGAGCGCTATGCCCAAGCCGATGCCGTGGAACAGAACCTGGACATCGACTTTCGCCGCAACAGCGAGCGCTATCGCTTCATCAAATGGGCGCAAAAGAGCCTGGACAACTTCGGCGTGATTCCACCGGGCACCGGCATCATCCATCAAATGAACATGGAAGCGCTGGCGCAGGTGGTCTGGGAAAGCCAAACCGCGAATGGCCAGCGTTTGCTGCACCCGGACGACATGGTCGCCACCGACAGCCACACGCCGATGATCAACGCCATCGGGGTGCTGGGCTGGGGTGTCGGCGGGCTGGAAGGGCAGGCGGCGATGGTCGGCGAGCCGGTGCCGATCAGCTTTCCGCCGGTGATCGGTATCCGTGTCAGCAACAGGTTGCGGCCCGGCGTTACCGCCACCGATCTGTCGCTGCACGTGGCCGAAATCCTGCGTCAGCGTTCGGTGGTGGGCAAGTTTGTCGAGTTCACTGGCCCCGGGCTTTCGACCCTGAGTTGGGCGGCGCGCGGCACCGTATCGAACATGGCGCCAGAGTATGGTGCGACGGTGGTGTTTTTCCCGTTCGATGATGAAACCCTGGCATATCTGGAGCTGTCGGGGCGCTCAGCGGCGCTGCGTGAAAAAGTCGTCGGCTACATGAACGCCCAGCCGTTGTGGCGCCGGGATGACGTGCCCGAGCCGCACTTCGACGAGTTGATCGAACTGGATCTGGCGAGCATCGAGCCGAGCGTCGCCGGCCCCCATCAACCGCACCAGCGACGCAAACTGTCGGACGCGGCGGCGTCGTTTCGCGATGAAGTGTTGGGTGGTGCCAACCTGATCGCCGGGCCTGCCGGGCAGAGGTTTTTCGAGCCGTCGTTCCATGAGCCGATCAGCCACGGTGCAGTGGTCATGTCAGCCATCACCAGTTGCACCAATACGGCTAATCCGTCGCAGATGATTCAGGCCGGTTTGCTGGCGCGCAAGGCCCGTCAACTGGGTCTGACGCGCAAGCCTTGGGTCAAGACGTCGCTGTCGCCGGGCTCGCAAGTGGTGGCGGATTACCTGAAACACGCCGATTTGCTCGCTGATTTTTCGGCCCTGGGTTTCGACCTCGCCGGCTTTGGTTGCATGACCTGCATCGGCAACTCGGGCACGCTTGAAGAACACGTCGAAGCCTTCGCCGATCAAGGCCTCAAAGGCGTGGTGGTGCTGTCCGGCAATCGCAATTTCGAAGGCCGGGTCAACCCGAAAGTTCCGGCCGGTTACCTGGCATCGCCGGCCTTGTGCGTGGCCTACGCGATTGCCGGGACCATCGACATCGACCTCGACACACAGCCGCTGGCCCACCGTCACGACGGTCAACCGGTGTACCTGCGCGATCTGATGCCCAGTGATGCCGATGTTGCAGTGCAGGTGCGTGAAGTGGTCAAACCCGAATTTTTCCGCCAGCGCCTGGCGACTGTGTGGGACGGTACTCATCACTGGCAGGTGTTGTCCGCCGAGGGCAGTGTGCAGTTTGCGTGGAGCCCGCAGTCGACGTATTTGCGTCGGCCGCAGTACCTGGCGGACATCCAGGCCGAGCCGAAAACCAGCCTGGCCATCAGCGGTGCGCGGGTGTTGATGGTGCTGGGCGACAACGTCACCACCGACCACATTTCCCCGGCCGGGGCGATTCCGGCCGACAGCCTGGCGGGCCAGTGGCTGCTGGAACGGGGTGAAGATCCGCAGGACCTCAACCAGTACTCGACGCGGCGCAGTAATCACGAAGTGATGTTGCGCGGCGCCTTCACCAACCGCTCGGTGAAAAACCGCTTGCTCGGCGACCGGCAGCCGGGAGCCGGCGGCTGGGCGTGGAATGCCGATCACAGCGAATGCCTGCCGCTGTTCATGGCGGCCAGCAGTTACGCCGAACAGCAGCTGCCGATGGTGATGTTCGCCGGCATCAACTACGGCGCCGGTTCCAGCCGCGACTGGGCCGCCAAGGCGCAGGCACTGCTGGGCGTGAAAGCCGTGGTGGCGCGCAGCATCGAGCGGATTCATCGCAGCAACCTGATCGGCATGGGCGTCATCCCGTTGCAATTCAAGGATGGGCAAAGCGTCGATGACCTGGACTTGCAGGGCAACGAGCAGTTCGACTTCCTCGGTCTGGATGATCTCAAGGTCGGCGACAACCCCGTGACGATGCTGATCCGCCGCGCCCGTGGCCAATCGCAACCGGTGGAACTGGCTGTGCGCATCGATTCGCTGCAAGAGATTCGCTACCTGATCAATGGCGGTGTGTTGCCCTACGTGATCCGCAAAGTGGTGCAGCGAACGCGGCACTGATTCGGAATAAGGACCGGGAAGGCCCCGAACCCAGGCTTTTGCTGTCAACATTGCCGATAAACCCTCGACTGATTCAAGGAGACCCCCTCTATGTACGCCTATGTCGGGTCGCGCACGACCAAGGAGCGCAACGCTCGCGGTGAGGGCATCAGCGTTTACAAAGTGGATCAGGACGCGGGCACGCTGGCGCTGGTCCAAGTGGTCAAGGACCTGGTGAACCCATCGTTCCTCGCACTGAACAAAGCCTGCGATCGCCTGTACACCGTGCACGGCGACAAGAGCGATGTCAGTGCCTTGCGCATCGACAAGGCCAGCGGCAAGCTGACGTTCATCAATCGGCAAGGCTGCGAAGGCAAGAACCCGGTGCATCTGGCGCTGGACCCGACCGAGCGCTTCCTGGTGGTGTCCAACCACATCACCGGCTCCCTGGCGGTGATGAATGTCGAGAAGGATGGTTCGCTCGGTACGCTCAATCAGTTGCTGAAACTGGAAGGCCCATTGGGCCCGCACCGGGTCGAGCAGCCGTTCTCCAAACCGCATTTCAACCCGTTCGATCACACCGGCAATTTCGTCCTGGTGCCCGACAAAGGCCTGGACCGGATTTTCAGCTTCCGCTTCGACAACGGCACGCTGATCCCTGCCGCGCAACCCTTCGTGACCACCCGTGAAGGCGCCGGCCCTCGGCACCTGGCGTTGCACCCGACGGCACCGTTCGCCTACGTGATCAACGAGCTGGATTCGACCGTGACGACCTATCGCTTCAACCCGCAGGACGGTTCCTTGAAGCCGCTGCAAGTGGTGACCTCGCTGCCGTCGACCTTCACCGGCAACAGCCGTGCCTCGGAGATCGAAGTCGATCGCAGCGGCCGTTTCGTCTACGCCTCCAACCGCGGTTACGACAGCGTCGCGGCGTTTGCCATTGATCAGGGCACAGGGCTGTTGAGTCCGGTGGAGTTCATGCCCACCGACGGCAAGACGCCGCGCTTCTTCACGCTGACACCCAATGAGCGTTTCCTGTTTGCGCTCAACGAAGACAGCGACACCATCCTCTCGATGGCGGTCGATCCGCAAAAGGGCGGGCTGAGCAAGACCGGTTTCTCGGTGTCCACGGGAAGCCCGGTCTGCATGGTTTTTTCTACCTGAACACAAGCAGGCCTGAGCCTGTCCCGGCCCCTGACTGGAGCAAATGATGAGTGCTGTCACCCCCGCTGTTCTGCAAGACCTGGCCCCCGGCGGCGTGCTGCGCGCGGCGATCAATTTCGGCAATCCGGTGTTGGCGCAACAGGGCGAAGATGGCTCGCCGCGGGGTGTCTCGGTGGCCTTGGCCAGAGCCTTGGCCGAGGAGCTGGGCGTGCGCCTGCACATGCTGACTTTCGACGCGGCGGGCAAGGTGTTCGCCGCGTTGGAGGAGGGCGCGTGGAACGTCGCTTTCCTGGCCATCGAGCCAGTGCGCGAGCAGCAAATTGGCTTCAGCGAACCCTACGTGATCATCGAAGGCACTTATCTGGTGGCGGCCGATTCGCCCTATGTGACGGTCGACGATCTCGACCAACCCGGGCTGCGTCTGGCGGTCGGCAAGGGCGCGGCCTATGACCTGTTCCTGACCCGCACCCTGAAGCACGCGCAACTGGAACGGGCAGAAACCTCCGCCGCTGCGGTCGATCTGTTCTTTGACAAGGGCCTGGAGGCCGCCGCCGGCGTGCGCCAACCGTTGCAGAAAGTGGCCGAAGCGGACCGGCGTTATCGGGTGCTCGAAGGGGCGTTCACCGCCATTCGCCAGGCGATGGCGGTGCCTCGGCAGCGAGAGGCGGGAGCGGCTTACGTGAGAGCGTTCGTCGAGCGCAAGAAGGCGGACGGTTTCGTGCTCGCTGCACTCCAGGCCAGCGGCCAGGCGGATGTATCGGTTGCACCTCGGGTTTGAGCCTGGACAGGATTGACAGTCACCGAGTGAAATTGGCTACAGATAATCGCAAGTCCGTTCGGGGGTGGAATAAACGGCGGTTCTTTGCTTTAGTCCATCGTGCGTTCGACACCTCAAACCATGAGGGGCCATGGCCCCGGAGAGTCCCATGAACTCTCGATTTTCACGTTTCATCGCGATGGCTGTCATCCTTGTGCCGGGCGTTTTGCCCGGTGCCCATGCCGTCGAATATACCGACGTGAACGCCACCGCCAGCACCATCAGTTTCACCTACAACCAAATGGGGTCGAGGGTGTATGGCACCTTCGGCAAGTTCGAGGGCGAACTCGATTTTGATACCCGTCACCCCGAAGCGGCCCGCGCCAAACTCACCATCGAACTCGACAGCATCGATGCCGGCAGCGAAGACGCCAATACTGAATTGCAAAAACCTGCCTGGTTCGACACCGCCAGTTATCCGGTGGCGACTTTCGAGTCGACCCGGTTCAAGGACCTGGGCAACAGCCGCTACCGAATCACTGGCAATCTCACCCTCAGGGGACTGACCCGCGAGGTGACGGTACCGGTATTGCTGAAGGCGGAAAACGCCATCGGCATTTTCGACGGCGAACTGGTGCTCAAGCGCAGTGACTTCAAGATCGGCGACGGTGAGTGGGCCGACACGATGGTCTCCGATGGCATCAATATCCGGTTCCGGATGGTGGCGCCGCAGCACTGATGTTGCCGACCGTTGCAATGCAGACAAATCAACTTGGCATCATACGAAGACTTTTTGATCTTCCGATTTGCGTTTTCTGAGTTCGGCCAGCATCTCTCTTTCGTTCATTCCATTAGCCCAGGAAGGGCGTAGTTGAAAATGAGGTTGGTCCTTGAAACTTTTCCAGTTGCCACCCCAGTCCAGGCCCAGATCCATACCCAGTAACCCGAGGGCTTTGTACTTGGGTGAGCTGCCCAAGTAAGCGGTGCCTTCAAAAATGCCGATGTCAAACGCAATACCGAAATTATGGTTGGATTGCCCACCTTTGGCATTGGTGACTTTTGGGCCATTGTCAGGACGACCCTTGGCGTAGAGTGCATCCTGTTCGGCGTAAGTTCGATGTCCGCTGATGACTTTGGCTTGAATGCCGTTGAGTGCAGCTTTCTGAATGAGTGCGACGGCATAGGGTTGGACTTCCGGCAGCAAGGTTTCGATGTTTTTCTTGCTTCGGGCATCTAGCCCTGTCACCGCCGTACTCACCAGTGACGGTGCTTGATCGGGTATCAACCGCTTGGCGATGGCCGCCCAGGTCTGCGGGCCGGCTTTGCCGTCAACCTCGACGCCAAGCTCTTTCTGGACAGAGCGGATCAGTTTTTCAATGTCCATGTTTGTGCTCCAGTAACAATCAAAGATCAATAATAGCGTTTGATGTCGCTCTGTTGATCAGTAACCAATCGATAGATGTTGTGTTAAGTGTAAGTGTTTTATGGATGTTACGGATTTTGTAATTCTGGCTTTACAGTGGGCTCTGCTGTGGTGTTGTTAAGGGTTTGTTATTTATAAGTTAGATGGGTGAAAAGCCTCTGTTCTATTTATTTGAAATAATGTGGGTCTTGCTAATTTCGATTGTCTGTCTGTTTGGTGTTGTAATTGTGCGCGTAATTTTTATCGTTTTTACTTATGTGTTTGCAGGTTTCTTACTAACTTACTCATGCTTATTGTTGCTCGCTCCGAATGTGTTGAAATTTCTCAAGCGTTGGCTGAAAAGTTGGCGAGAGGACAATCGGAACTCCTCTGGACAGCTTCCTCCAGGAGGGCGCCCGATCCCCATTGCAGGAACCGGGCGCCAGTCGGGGTGACCTCATTTCACCGCTATCGGTACCGTCACGGACTTGCCGAATGTCGAACTGATGGTGACGGTCGGATTCGGTGCCGGGCCTGCGCCGGTGGTGGTGACCGATACCCGCCAGCGCGCCCCGGTGCCGGTTGGCGTGAGGATCGCGTTACCCAGGTTGAGTGGCCCGGCAGTGGTCGACGCGGTCACCGTCAGCGTGTTGCCGGTGCCGCGCGACGTGGTACCGGCCAGGTCCCATGTGTAGCGGCTGTTACTGCGGACCGAAACCGAAGCGCTGGTGACCACCAGGTCTTCGTTGACCGCCGCCGGCGTCACCGCCACAGACACCGTTGCCGGTTCCGAGACGGCATCCTTGGCGTCGCTGGCCTGGTAGGTGAAGGTTGCGGTGAACGGTGCGGTGACGGTGGACGGTGGCGTATAGATCACCCGCACGCCGTCGGTGCTGACCGTGCCCATGCCCGAATCCGGCTGGGCCAGGCCTACCACTTTGAGCGGCAGGTTACCGTCCGGGTCGGTGTCGTTGGCCAGAACGTTGATGGTCACCGGTTGCCCGTTACTGCTGGCAGCACTGTCAGGGTTGGCCACGGGTTTTTTGTTCGGGTCTTCGTTGTCATCATCGTCGTCATCACCATTGCCGCCATCGCCATTGCGGAAGGTCGGCAGCGCGGCGGAGGCGACGTAGGTGACACCGTCCCAGCCGGGCAGGGGCGTTGGCATCAGCTGGAACTGACCCGGGTGCTCGATATCCCAGCGCAGCAGCATCGAGGTGTCTTCGTGCTGGGTGTTGTGGCAGTGCTCCATGTAGGTCCCGGCGAACTCGCGGAAGTGGATCGCCATTTCCACGTCCACTGAACTGTCGATACCTTCGCCGATGCGATACACGTCCTTGCGCGCACCTTTTTCCCATTCCGGTGGCGCCTTGCCGTCGCGGCTGAGGATGATGCCTTCTTCGAAATGCACGTGCACCGGGTGATTCCAGCCGTTGCCGCCGTTCTTGATTTTCCACACTTCCAGCGTGCCGTCGCCGGTGTAACCGCCATCGGTCGGGCCGTTGGCCAATTGCGGGGCGGCGCTGAGCCGGCGCGTGTCCATGGTGTAGCCAAAACCGCCGTCAGTCTTGATGGTCCAGGGGGCTTCGTCGGTGCCGTCGGAGCGGCCGAAAATGAACTCGCGATGGCGCGCCACCTTGAGCCTGGCCTGGTCGGTGGGGCTGTTACGGTCGAGGGTCAGCGGAATCATGACCTTGCCCGCCGCCTTGCCCGGTTTCGCCGGTTCGTAATCCGCCGGGTTCATGCTGACGTCCTGGCCGCTGTAAGGCTGGACCACCAGTTGCATGAACTTGCCCACCACCGGGTCGCCCTTGTCCCACTCAGGACCTTTGCTGCCTTGCTTGATCACCGCCTTGTACTTCTCGGACAGCACGTCGGCCAGGCTCAGTGGGTCATCTTTCGGACCCTTGCCGGTCTGGTGTTCCATCAGGTTGACGAAGTACAGCTTGTCGCCGGTCTTGATCCCGTTTTTCGCGAAGTTGACGATGATGTCGAAGCGTTCGGCGATGCCCTGGGTCGGCAGGATGGCATTGTGGTTCTGCCTATCGCCGTCGCCGTCCAGGTCCATACTGCCGTCGAACGGCACGGCGTGTTCCATGAGGTTGCCGTCGTTGCCGATCATGTGGAACGGCACGCGGGTGTAGGACACCCCGGAACCCGACGGCCCCGGGAACTCGCCACCGTTGCCGGCGACTTCACGCACCAGGGCAATCCTGAAGTAGCGTGACACCGAGCCGTTGAGGATGCGGAAGCGATAACTGCGCGCCCGTACTTTCAGGCGTGGCTGGTACTGCCAGTTGACCAGGATCTGGTCGCCGAGAAAGCCGTCGGTGTTGAACGGGTTGAACCACAGCTGACCGTTCTGATCCCAGGCCTTGTCGGCGACCACCAGGTTGACGTCGTAGTCGCGGTTGCCCCAGGGCATTGCCGAACCGCTGGGCAGGCGCAGGTTGACGCCGTCCTCGATCGCTTCGTTGCCGCGATCCAGGGCGCTGTAGTAGTTCATCATCACCGCGTTGCCCTTGTAGACGTTCTGCGCGGTGAAATCGAGCATGTGGTCGTGGAACCAGTGGGTACTCATGGTTTCGCGCCAGTCGCCACGGATCTTGATCGTGCCGTTATCGCAGGTCTTGAGGCCGGGGGCGGCGTCGTTGACGAACAGTTTCTCGCCCGGTGCGCAGGGGAACGCCGCGCGTGGGTCTTCAGCCTTGGTGTTGATGGTGTCGTAACCGGCCAGTTGCAGCGGCCAGCGATAGTCGTAGTACTGCCCCGGAAAGAAAAACGCATTGGTGTAGCCGTCGCTTTCGGCCGGGGAGTGGCCGTTGTGTTCGTGGGTACTGATGGTGTGCAGGCCGAAACCCATGTTGGCGGCCGGATCGATGGGCAGGGCGTTGTAGTGACGCATCAGCAGCGGCTGGCCGTAGCGGACCATGAGCAGTTTGGGCGGCACGGTGCCGTCGAAGGTCCACAGCGAGTTGTGATTCTGCACCGGCATTTTCGAATGAAAGCGCACGTCGATGCCCTTGGTGGTGCCCGCCGTTTCCGGAATGTCGGAGGTCTGGTAGTAGAGCCCGCCGGGGGCGAATTCACCGACGGCGTAGTTGTGCAATTGCTTGCGGTCGCGCAGGCCGAGGTTGGTCCGTGCGCCGGCTTGTACGGTCTTGAAATCCACCTGCGGATAGAACTCGTTCCAGCGCTGGTGCGACCAGCCTTTTCCCGGTGGCCGTCCTTCGGCGGGCGAACCTACCGGGTGACGGTTGAGGAAGGTTTCGATCTGCGCTTTCCAGGGGTTGCGGTCCAGCACATTGGAATACTGCGACGGGAACGGGAACAACCCGGGCTGGCGCATGAAGGCATCCAGCGCGGCACTGGATGGGCCGCTGCGGGCGACGCTGTTCGGGTCCTGCTGCGGTGCCGGGCCTGTGGTGGGAACGGGGAAAGTCAGGGGGGGCGCCGGTATTGTCGGATCGAGTTTTTCGGTGCCGAATTCTTCGAACAGCAGCAGTTGCTGGGTGAACGGTTCGGCGCCGAACAGCGGGCTGGGTTTGCCGTTGGTGGGGTAGTTGAACGAGGTCTGCAAGCTCGGTGGCAGCACGTTGTCGGCCCGTGGCGTGTTGCGGTCACCGTACGCGCCGTTGGGCAAGGCCAGTGCGCCCTGGTTGGTCTCGGGCATGGTTTTCAGGGCTTCCAACGCGGCTGCCGGGTCGGCCGGCGGGTTGTAATAGGCCGAGGGGTCGGTCGGTGGCGGCTGGCTTTCGTCGTCCATCGGCGCCGCGCTGACCGAGGCCAGGCTGGCGGTGATCAGCATGACCGAGGCCACGCTTGACCTGCACATGAAGCTGAGCGAACTGAACGCGGGTGCTACGGTTTTCATTTGGTTTCCCCTGCAGACGTGCCAAATTGGCGAAACCCGCCATCCCCGATGCAGAGGGGACGACTGCGTTGCGGTACCAGCGGCGGTGCAACTGTTGCGCCATCATCGGGCAGGGGTAGATAACGTTCTGATTAATCAGCAAGTTGTTTCGAATTGTTTCGTGGCTGATTCAGTAAGCAGTGGGTGATATTCCTCATTTGCGGGGGAAATGCTCTTATTTCATTGGGTTACTATCACCATTCATGGGTGGTTGTTTGCTGATTCAGGACCGCTTTAAAGCCATTGAGAGTCGTTATCGAATTAATTTGTATCAGTTCTTTGCAGTCAATCAGGACGCACGAGCAAACCTCCCGGCGCGATATGATAGGCAGCCATCGCCCCCTCGGAGTCATCCCCCCGCAATGCCCCAGATCACCCATTTCAAAACACCGTGCCCCGAGCACATCAACAGCCAGATCCTGCAGATGGTGGTCGACAACCTGACCGACATCAGCATGGTTGCGATACCGCCGAGCAACCTGCTGTACAACGTTTACCAATACGCGATCGGTTATGAGGTACACCTGTATCTGGAGGCGTTGAACGGGGCGAAAGGGATCGATGTGGAGTTGATCGTTGCCACGGATCTGGATGACCCGGAACAGGTGATCGGTTTCCTGTTGTACCTGCCGGTCAAGGACGATCCCGAGGCTTGCGGCGTGGCCTACATGGCGGTGCACGCCGGTCATCGGCGCCAGGGCGTTGCGCGCCGGATGTTGCGGGAAATGGTCGGTCGTTATCCCCATGCCGAGTTGACCTGCGCAGTGGCCAAGGTGCCGTATTTCGAGGCGATGGGTTTTCAAGTGGTGGGCGCGCGCGCCACCCAGGTGCTGATGAACACCCGCGACCACGGCAGCGATGGCTTGATGGCGCTGCTGGACGTGGCGTCGATCTACAGCTCGCTGGAAGTGCGGCAGATCCATACGTATCTGCTGCAAAAACACGGCAAGCGGGCCATGCTCGATGCGGAGAAACAGCGGGATCGGCACCTGGACCAGCTGACGCGCAAGGCCAATGAATTTGTGCGCGAGCGGTTGGGGGAGGGGGCGGTGCCATTCAGTGGGCCGCGGTTGCGGTTGGTCTGATTCCAACTCGGTCCATGTGGGAGCGAGCCTGCTCGCGAAGAGGCCGGCACATCCGGCATTGATGTCGCCTGACACACCGCCTTCGTCGGAACGCCGCCCGGAGCCGGCTCGCTCCCACAATGGTTTGTACTCAGGACAGCTTCACATTCATCGTAATCCGCGCTGTAAATACCTTCTTGCCCTCAACGTCGTGAATGTCCACCGGCACGATTTTGTCGCCTTCCGTCGTCCAGTCCACCGCCTCGCCGTCAGCCACCGCCGTCACATCACTCTTGGCCTTGGCCAGGTATTCGACTGTCATGCCCTTGGGAATCCAGCGTGCGCCGGCGGGGATGGACACGTCGGTCATCATCCCGGCGGCCAGTTCGGCGGCGTTGCACATCGCAATCGCGTGAACGGTGCCCAAGTGGTTGGTGATCTCCCGGGCGAACGGCACCTGCACGCTGGCCGAGCCTTTGCGCAAGTCCGTGACCAGCGGGTTGATGGTGGAGAAGTACGGCGCCACCTTGCAGGCCATCTGGCTGAACGCTTGCGGGCCTGCGCTGTTGAACATGGTTAGGAACTGACTCATGTAAAAGCCTCTCTGGATGATGGATTTACGGAATATTGTTCCGTAACAGAATAATGTTCTGTGACAGAACAGTATTCTGTCGGTAGGAAATCTGTCAACCTAGCGCCACTTGTCCGTTGGCAACCGCCAGCCATTACCCACGTTTTTTTGGTCTGTGTTGAGTATGGAAACTTCAGATTTACTCGAGCGCTGCTACCCCGGTCGTCGCGCCGAACTCAAGCGCGACATTTTTCGCAACGCCCTCAAGCTGTTCAACGAACAGGGGATCGAGGCGACCACCATCGAGATGATCCGCGCGCAATGCGATACCAGCGTCGGCGCGATCTACCATCATTTCGGCAACAAGGAAGGCCTGGTGGCCGCGTTGTTTTTCACCGCGCTGGATGACCAGGCCAGGCTGCGCGATAGCTACATGGCCGATGCCGCCAGCACCCAGGAGGGTGTATACGCCCTGGTGCACAGCTACGTGGATTGGGTCGACAGCCAGCCCGAATGGGCACGTTTCCAGTACCACGCGCGATTTGCCGTGACCAAGGGGCCGCACAAGGACGAACTGGCCACCCGCAACAAAGCGCGCAACAAAATGCTGTTGGAGTGGCTGTCCGATCCGGCGCATCGGGATCAGTTGGGGGGCTTTGCGGCCGAGTTGATGCCGTCGCTGATCATCGGCCAGGCCGACAGCTACTGCCGCGCCTGGTTGTCGGGCCGGGTCAAGGGGAGCCCGAAGGCCTACCGGGAGATGCTGGCCGAGGCGGCATGGCGGTCGGTTGCTGCTCCTGAATCCTTATGACCCCCCTGTGGGAGCGAGCCTGCTCGCGAAAGCGGTGTGTCAGTCGACATTGATATTGAAGCTGAAGGCCTCTTCGCGAGCAGGCTCGCTCCCACAAGGGATTTGGATGGCTGTCGGGAAAGTGCGAAGCCCGGGAAAGTGCCGGGCTTTTAAGTGTCTGGATTTCGCGCAGGTTAAAAAAGAGCCTCAAAGCTCTTTGATGGGGAGGAAGTGGAGCCATTGAGGCTCAAGATGCGCATGAAGCAGGCGGTGAGCTTGATAGGGGTTCAATGCACTCACCACCTACGCAACGGCTTGAGCAAGCAAGCGGCTGCGCATAATCATCGTAGAAAGATGGGGGTTCGCCCTCAAGTACCGCTAGTCGAATCCCCCCAGAACGGTCAGCTTCTGCGAGGCTGTTCACCCGGCCAACCCGCCTGATTCAAGGCCTTGAGCAGTGTCTCGGCGTCCAGCCCCGGTACCCCATGCCCGTTACCTTCGGTCGTTTCGGCGGCGAGCAAGGCGTTGATGATCGCTTCCTCCACGGCTTCGGTGGCCGCCAGGAACAATTCGCTGATGTGATCGTTATTGACCATGCTCAGGTGGTCGGTGGTCGGCGCGCGTTTGCTCTCATAGGCAGCGGGTGGCACGTGCGCGTTGCCGGTGGCGAAGGCGATGAAAATGTCGCCGCTGTGGTCTTCATTACCGCCGCCGGTGCGGGCCAGGCCGAGGCTGGCGCGTTGTGCTAGGCGCGTGCATTGATGCGGCAGCAACGGTGCATCGGTGGCCAGGCAGACCACGATCGAACCCATGCCCGGGTGTGGCAATGAAGCCTTGAGAAACGGCGAGTCGACCTGTTCCATGTAACGCCCGACCGGGTAACCGTCGACACGCAGTTCATGGCGGATACCATGGTTGGCCTGGACGATGGCGCCGACGGTCCAGCCGCCCTGGGCACTGTTCAAACGCCGCGACGCAGTGCCAATGCCACCCTTGAATTCGTGGCAGATCATGCCGCTGCCACCCCCCACATTGCCTTCGACCACCGGGCCGCCTACCGCCGTGCGCACTGCTTCGGCCACGTGTTCGGGCTTTACGTGGAAACCGTTGATGTCGTTGAGCAATCCGTCGAAGGTCTCCAGCACCACCGGCATGTTCCAGTAGAGCCGCCCGTCATCCGGTTGCTGCTCACGGTCCACAACGATCAGCGCATCACGCACCACACCGAGGCTGTGGGTGTTGGTGAAAGCGATCGGGCTGGTCAACAGGCCAGCCTCGCGAATCCACTCAAGCCCCGTGGCATCACCGTTGCCGTTGAGTACATGGACACCGGCAAAACATGGCTGCTGGCTGGTGGAACCGGCACGCGGTTCGATTACGGTGACACCCGTCAGGATGTCACGACCCTGGGCGGTACGACCTCGCACATTGCTGTGGCCGACCCGCACGCCGGGTACATCGGTGATGGCGTTGAGAGGGCCGGGTTGCAGTTGGCCAAACTGAATGTTCAGGTCGCGGGCACGTGGTTTCATGGGGATTCTCATCTTCGATTCGTGGCAGGAAAAAGTTATCTGGTTGGGCGCAAAAACTGTGGGCGCGAGCCTGCTCGCGAAGACGGTGTGCCAGTCGACATAGGTATTACCTGACACATCGCTTTCGCGAGCAGGCTAGCTCCCACAAGTGATTTGCAGTGAGTGGATTACTGTCCGTTCTTGACCTTGCTCCAGATCCGCGTGCGCACGCGCTCGGTCGCCGGCGGCAAAGGTTGCAAGGTGAACAACGTGGCCAGCGCTTCGGCCGATGGATAAACGGCAGGATTGGTCCGGGTCGCTTCGGCCACCAACGCAGTCGCATTGCGGTTGCCGTTGGGGTAGTTGAGGTGGTTACTGACCGGGGCGATGACTTCGGCGCGCATCAGGTAATCGATGAAGGCCAGGCCCTGCTGCGGATGCGGTGCGTCCTTGAGCAACACCAGCGTGTCGAACCATACCGGCGCGCCTTCCTTGGGCAGGCTGTAGGCGATCTTCACGCCGTTGCCCGCCTGTTCGGCGGTGGTCTTGGCTTCCAGCATCGCCCCGGACCAACCCACTGCCACGCAGATGTTGCCGTTGGACAGGTCGCTGATGAATTTCGACGAGTTGAAGTAGGCAATATGCGGGCGCAACTTGAGCAGCAACGCTTCGGCCTTCTTGTAATCCTCGGGGTGGGTGCTGTTGGGTGGCAGGCCCAGGTAGTGCAGGGCGACGGGCAGCATTTCCGCAGGGGAGTCGAGCATCGCCACGCCGCATTCGCCGAGTTTGGCCAGGTTCTCTTCCTTGAGCACCAGGTCCCAGGAATCCACCGGCGCCTTGTCGCCGAGCACGGCACGCACCTTGTCGATGTTGTAGCCGATGCCGTTGGTCCCCCACAGGTACGGCACGGCGTATTGGTTGCCCGGATCGTTGTTGGCCAGTTTCGCCAACAGGTCGGTGTCCATGTTCTTGAAGTCGGGCATTTGGGCCCGGGGTAATGGCGCCAGCGCGCCGGCCTTGATCAGCGTCGGCAGGCTGAAGTTGCTGGCCACCACCACGTCGTAGCCGCTGCGGCTGGTCAGCAGTTTGCCTTCCAGCACTTCGGCGCTGTCGAAGGTGTCGTAGACCGGCTGGATCCCGGTGTCACGCTTGAAGTCTTGCAGGGTATCGGGACCGATGTAGTCGTACCAGTTGTACACGTGGACGGTCGGGACTTCGGCAGCAACCGCCGACAGCGAGGCCGCCAGGCAGGCGCCCAGGCCCAGATTGAAATACGAGCGGTGACCACTCATGATGCGGCACTCCTGGCCTGCTGCGGCCGGTGATATTCAGGAGCTTGCAGCGTATCGACCGGGGTGGCCGTTACCCATTCCCATCATGGGTTACTCGAAAGGGGTAGTGCGTGGACGCGTTGTTGAAAGAGTTGCCGCTGCACCAGGGCCTGGCGCGGGTGTTCGGTGCGTTGGGCGAGGACGGATTCTGGCGGGCGCTGGTCGACACCCTGCGCCTGCTGGTGCCGCTGGACAATGCGCTGGTCGCGGTGATGCAGCCCGGTCGGGTGCCGCGCCTGCTGATCGATTTTGACGCAAAAGGCAGCGGCGACGAGCACGAGGAACTGGCCGATTACAGCGCCGGCATGTACCTGCTCGATCCGTTCTACCTGGCCGTGTGCGCCGGCATCGCCGACGGCTTGCACAGCCTCGACTCGGTGGCGCCCGACCAGTTCCAGCAAAGCGAGTACTACCTCAGCTACTTCCGCTCGGTGGTCGGCGGTGACGAGTTGCAGTTCATGGTTAACCTCGATGGCGCCGTGCTCGGCCTGTCCCTGGGACGCTCGACCCGCTTCAGCCTTGAAGAGCAGGGCCGTCTGCTGTGCGTGCGCGACTGGGTGCTGGCCGCCATGCGTCGACACTTGCAACTGCTGTCGCCGGAAGGTCCGGTTGCCGAACCTGCGGCCGGTGACCTGGCAACCCTGCTCGACCGCTTCGACGCACGCCTGTCAGCCCGCGAAATCGAAACCGCACGGCTGATTCTCCAGGGCTTCTCCAGCAAGGCCATCGCCCAGCAGATGGGTATTTCCCCGGAGACGGTGAAGGTCCATCGGCGCAACCTCTATCACAAGCTCAATGTGAACGGGCATGGGGAGTTGTTTGCGTTGGTGTTGCAGCCGCGTCAGGCAGGATTGTCCTGGTGATCATGCCGCCGCCTTCGCGAGCAGGCTCGCTCCCACAAT
>NZ_JBSVWS010000126.1:0-17858 GCF_054071155.1 Pseudomonas sp. SDO5532_S415
CACATTGGAATTCGACCACCTGTGGGAGCGAGCCTGCTCGCGAAGGCGATTTCACAGACTTCGCATTTCCAACAGCCGGAAACAAAAATGCCAGGCGCAATGCCTGGCATTTTCATGTAGCCCATCCGAAGCGCTTTGGCGAATCAGAACGGCAGCTTCATGCCCGGTGGCAGTTGCATGCCGGCAGTCATGCTGCCCATTTTTTCCTGGCTGTTGGCTTCGATCTTGCGCACCGCGTCGTTGACGGCGGCAGCGACAACGGCTTCCAGCATTTCCTTGTCGTCTTCGCTCATGCCTTCGACCAGGCTTGGGTCGATGCTCACGCTCTTGACGTCATGACGACCGGTCATCACCACGGTGACCATATCGCCACCGGCTTTACCGGTGACTTCGGCGTTGGCCAGCTCTTCCTGCATCTTGGCCATTTTTTCCTGCATCTGCTGCGCCTGCTTCATCAGGCCGGCCATGCCACCTTTCATCATGGTAATCACCTCAAAAGTACTTGGATTAAAGCGGCGCCCGGTGCTTGTAGCCGAACGCCTTCAGTTATTAGCCCTGACTGACCAGGGCTTCGACAGGTTCAATAGTATCGTTACGGATCACCGCACCGAACTGCTGCATCATTTGCTGGATGAACGGATCGCCGTGGATCGACTCCTCGGCCTCGCGCTGGCGGTCGGCGCGACGACGTGACGCTGCCTGGGCCGGGGTCTCCTGCTCGGGCTTGATCAGCTCCATGGTCAGGGTCAGGGTACGCCCGTGATACTGGTTCAACGCATCGTTGAGGCGACGCTGTTGCGTGGCGTTGAACAAAGCGCTGTGGGCCGGGTCCAGGTGCAACAGCCAATGGTCGCCATCCACGGCGATCAAGGTGCAGTTGGCGGCGATGCTGCCGGTCATGCCGGAGATCGACAGTTTCGGGAACAGTTCCAGCCATTGCAAGGCCAACCCCGTGGCCGGCGCGGCGGCAGGCTCAGGCTCGGGTTCCGGTGTCGGCTCGGCGGCATGTTCGCTGGCCAAATCATCCAGATAGCTGTAAGCCGAGTCCATGTCCGGCTCGATGTAGTCCTCGTCCAGCGGCGGCTCGTCGTCCAGGTCCATGCCCGGCGTGGCGGCATCGACTTCGGCCACTGTCGGTTCCGGGATCGGCGCCGCGGCCCACTCTGGAGCGTCCGGCACCGCGCTGTCCGGCGTCGGCAACGGCATCGGTGGCAATTCGGGTTGTTCAGCGGCGGTTTCCAGCACGGGCTCGACCGCTGGCTGCTGGACCGGGGCCGGCTCGACCGGGTCGTTCCACGGCAGGTCAACGACCTCTTCGACCACCACTGGCTCGACCACCGCCTGCGCGATCACCTGCGGCACGACCGGTTCAGGCACAGGCGCGGGCTCCGGTGTGACAACTGGCGCAGGTACGACGGGTGCAACTGCCGCAGCGACTACCGGCGCAACAACGGGCCCGGCAGCCACGGATTTGGCGGAATCAACTGTGGCCTGGCTGATCCCCACTGGCTTTAGCGGTTGCCTCGGGGCGTCCGCGGTGTCGGCGGGCCGGAACGCGAGCATGCGCAACAGCACCATTTCGAAGCCGCCCCTTGGGTCCGGCGCCAATGGCAGGTCGCGACGGCCAATCAGGCCCATCTGGTAGTAGAACTGCACGTCTTCGGCTGGCAGGGCCTGGGCCAGCGCCAATACCCGGTCACGGTCGCCGTGCCCGTTGTCGACACCCTCAGGCAAGGCCTGGGCGATGGCGACACGGTGCAGCACGTTGAGAATTTCCGAGAGCACGCCATTCCAGTCCGGGCCTTGTTCCGCCAGATGACGGACAGCTTCGAGCAAGGCCTTGGCGTCGCCTTCGATCAACGCATGAAGAACGTCATAGACCTGACCGTGATCGAGGGTCCCGAGCATCGCCCGCACATCGGCGGCCATGACCTTGCCCTCACCAAAGGCAATCGCCTGGTCGGTGAGACTCATGGCATCGCGCATCGAACCGTCGGCGGCGCGACCCAGCAACCACAGGGCATCGTCTTCAAACGGCACGTTCTCGACACCCAGCACGTGGGTCAAATGCTCGACCACCCGCTCCGGCGTCATGTTCTTCAGGGAGAACTGCAGGCACCGCGAGAGAATCGTTGCAGGAAGTTTCTGCGGGTCGGTGGTGGCCAGGATGAACTTGACGTAGGGTGGCGGCTCTTCAAGGGTTTTGAGCAGCGCATTGAAGGAATGGCTGGAGAGCATGTGCACTTCGTCGATCAGGTAGACCTTGAAGCGCCCGCGGCTCGGCGCGTACTGCACGTTGTCGAGCAGTTCGCGGGTATCCTCGACCTTGGTGCGGCTGGCGGCGTCGATCTCGATCAGGTCGACGAAGCGGCCTTCATCGATCTCGCGGCATACCGAACACTCGCCACAGGGCGTGGAAGTGATACCTGTTTCACAGTTCAGGCATTTGGCGATGATCCGCGCGATGGTGGTCTTGCCGACCCCGCGGGTACCGGTGAACAGGTAGGCGTGGTGCAGCCGCTGGCTGTCCAAGGCATTGATCAGAGCCTTGAGCACATGGGTCTGGCCGACCATTTCGCGGAACGAGCGCGGACGCCATTTACGTGCAAGAACCTGATAACTCATCGAAAACCATCGCAACGAAAGAAGCAGAAGCGGCTAATGCTAGCGGAGCAAGGCCAAAATTGCATCCGGTGCGCTCGTCTAATCTGGGTAAGCTACGTTTTGCGGGCTTTTTGTTTCGAAGATAGCGGAGCGTTTATGCGGCTGGCCTTGGTGGCACTGCTGTCGATCAGCTTGAACGGCGTCGCCGCGCAAGCGCCGTTGCGCTTTGTGGTGCCTGACAGTTGGGCAATGCCGATGGTGCAGCTTGAACATGGCCGGCCGACCCAGGGCATTTTGTATGACGTGATGCTCAGCCTCGCGACCCAGGTTGGCGTCCCGGCGCAGTTCCACGTTTTGCCCAGAGGGCGCGTGCAAAGCGCCATGGAGCATGGCGAGGTCGATGTCCGCTGTTATGCCGCGCAATCCTGGTTGCCGAACCAGTCCGGCGACTACCTCTGGAGCATCCCGCTCTTTACTCAACCCGATTTACTGATCAGCCGCCCTGACCCGCAAACCTCGGTGATACCGGCGAACCTGTCGCGACAGCCCATCGGCACCGTGCTCGGCTACAGCTACCCGACCCTGCAACCGCTGTTCGATGCCAATCAGCTGCTACGCGACGACGCTCGCAATCAGGAGCAAGTGCTGGAAAAACTTCACGCCGGGCGCAATCGCTATGCCGTCAGCAATCAATGGACGCTGGACTGGTTCAATCAGCGGCTGCTGCCGGGCCGACAACTGCAAGGTGTAGCGGTGCTGCAGGAGCAAAGCGTCGGTTGCTACGTACGCAATGATCCGAAGGTGCCGGTGCAACGGATTCTGCGTACGTTGGTGCGCATGAAAATGTCCGGGGAGATTGATGACATCATTCGACTTTATATTGGTGGCAAATCATAACCTTCCCCACAGAGCACCACTGTGGGAGCGAGCCGGCTCCGGGCGGCGTTCCGACGAAGAATCCCTCACATCCAATATCGATGCTGACTGATCCACCGCTTTCGCGAGCAGGCTCGCTCCCACATTTGCTCTTCATCCTGCCAAAAGGGATTCAGGCAGTTTGATCCAGTGACCGCCACTGCGGCGGTGCAACAAACCCTGCCACCCAGCCCGGCACTTCCACGGGTGGCATCGGCCGGGCAATGAAATAGCCCTGCGCCACTTCGCAACCCAACTGCAGCAGCAACTCCCCGTGCTCGACGCTCTCCAATCCTTCGGCAATCACCTGCCGCCCAAATGCCCGCGCCAGGCCGATGATCGCGGTGGTCAGGGCAAGGTCGTCACGGTCATGCAGAATATCGCGCACAAAAGATTTATCGATTTTGATGGTTTGGGTGCGCAGACGCTTGAGGTAGCTCAGGGACGAATAACCCGTGCCGAAATCCCCCAATGAGAATTGCACCCCCAGCGCCTGACAGGCTTGCAAGCAGTCGCTCACATGCTGGATGTTCTCGATGGCGACCGACTCGACAATTTCCAGGTCCAGCCGTTGCGGCGCAACCCCGACATGCCTTGCCAGCACACCCTTGAGCCGTTCGACAAAGTCCGCCCGCTGAAAATGCCGCGCCGCGATGTTGACGCTCACCGGCCAGTCATGCCCGGCGTGCCGCCACTGCTCCATCTGCGCCAGCACCTGATCCATCACCCACTCACCGATATCGATGATCAGGTCGGTCTCTTCGACCACCGGCAAAAACTCACGGGCAGGCACGATGCCATTTTGCGGATGTTGCCAGCGCAGCAACGCCTCGAAACCGACGACTTTGCCACGACGCATGTCGACCTTGGGCTGGAAATGCAGGCGCAACTCGTCGCAAGCAAGCGCCTGACGCACCTGCTCGACCGTCTGGTGGGTGGCCTTGACCTCTCGATCCCGGGACACATCAAATAAATGAAAGCGCTTGCGGCCACTCTGCTTGGCCACGTACATCGCCTGATCGGCATGGCGCAACAGCGTTTCGGCATCTTCATTATCATGGGGGAACAGCGTGACGCCGATGCTGGCAAACACATTGATGTCCTTGCCACTGAGCGAGTAAGGCGCGCAGATCGCTTCCAGCACCCGGTTCAGCGCCGCGTGCAATTCCGGCAAGTCGCGCACATAACGCAACACCAGCACAAACTCGTCACCGGCCAGTCGCGCCACCACATCTTCGCCACGCAGGATGCCGCGCAATCGTTTGGCAACTTCCACCAATAAAAGATCGCCGCTGGCATGCCCGTAGCCATCGTTGACGGCCTTGAAACCATCGAGATCGAGCATGCACACCGCCAGCGGGATGCTTTCCTGCCGCGAGAATTCCAGCGCCTGGTCCAGCAAGTCCGAGAGAAACGCACGATTGGGCAGCCCGGTCAGCACGTCATGTCCGACCCGCCATTGCAGGGAATGCAGCAGTTGACGCTTTTCGCTGATATCGAAGCGAATCGATAAATAACGCTCGATGCGTCCGGTGGTTTTATCGAGCACCGGCACCATGGTGCTTTCGACCCAGTACAGGCTGCCATCTTTCGCGCGGTTGCAGATTTCGCCCTTCCAGACATTGCCCGAGGCGATGGTGCGCCACATTCCGGCGAAGAACTCGGCCGAGTGCATGCCGGAATTGAGCAGGCGATGGTTTTGCCCGAGCAACTCCTCGCGGCTATAGCCGGAGATCGCGCAGAATTGATCGTTGACGTGGGTAATCCGGCCGGTCGGATCGGTTTCGGAAAAAATCGCGGCGGCATCCACGGCCCTGCGGTACTTCTCATCCATGAGTCAGACTCGCTGTCGCTGGCGGTGGGACCCGTTTAAGGCAGCAGCACCAATACTGGTAATATTTTGCAAGGTTTCAGTAGCGAGCCCAGGTTCTCGCAACCCTGCGAGGGGGCGCGATAATAGCTCACTCGCATTGTTCGAACTTGCTGGAACAAGTCACTAAACCACCCTTTTGGGCGGCGATTCTACGAAACACATCACATTTTGCAAAGCAAGGTGATGGATCATGCAGTTGTCTAATGCAAAAATCTATCGTTAAGTTCTTGATTCTGAATGGGAATTGAGCGATGCAAATTTCAAGTTTGGGTCCGGCCATTCGGCGCTACCGCAAGGTCGCGGGGCTTACTCAGGCTGAACTTGGCGAAAGAACCGGTTTTGACCCCAAAACCATCAGCCGCTTCGAAACCGGCACCTATACCCCCAGCGTCGATGTACTGTTCTTGCTTGCCAATGTGCTGGGCGTGAAGCTGAAAGCTTTTTTCGTCGATCCGGGCGATGAAGATGAACAGCGGGCGTATCTGTTCGGTGTCATACATAAAGCCACCCCGAAGGATCTGGGAAAGCTGATCGCAGCGGTTGACCAGGCCTTGTCCAAGCCTTAGCGCCAGAAAAGAAAAAGGAGGCCGACTTGTCGCACTGACAGGTCGGCCTCCTTTTTATGCCGCTTCCCAAACTGGAAACGACAAAAAACCGCGATGGACAAATTCCATGGCAGCGCAATTGAAAGTATTCATTCGGATAACGCGAGAGAGGACTCGCTTGGCGTTAAGGTGGCGACCCCACCAGCCACACCCCGGCACACAATGTCACCGCTGCGGCTGCTCCCTTCCGGATCTGACCGGGTGGCATGCAAGCATGCTCGGCAATCGTTGCGGGCCTTACGGGGCAAGGGTTTAAGGCTCTTTTGGTTGCAATATCTCTACCGTGCATACTCCCTGCACGGGCAGTAAAAACTCGGGGTGTAGCCAGCACTGTCACACTTTGCTGTAACACTTTGGTGTCACACCCATGGCTTACATGATCAAGCGCGGGGCGCTCTATTACCTCAATCTCAAGCTACCCAAGCATCTCTTCCCGAGGTGTCACACTTTACGTTTGAGCCTGAACATCCGACAGCGGCAGAGCGCCCTGTTCCTCGCTGCTTCACTCGCCCAGCAAGTCCACAGCCACTTGAACGCCCACCCCATGGCCGACCTTCAGACGCTGCGTAGGCTGTGTTCGGAGTGGCGAGATGCTACGCCAACGCAGCCAATCCAGACTGCTCCAAGAAAGGCGCCAGCGGCCACCATGAAGCGGAACAGCGACGGCCCTACACTGGCCAGCTTATCCAAGCTCTATATAGAAGAAGGAAAACGTGGTGGCACATGGCGTGAGGTCAGCACGCACGAAGTCGAACGCTCATTACGAGACTTGTTCGAACTGATGGGTGACATGCCCGTGGAAGCATTCGACGTCCAGCAAGCCCGCCTGTTGAAAGATCGTTTGAGTCGCTGCCCGCAATACTTCGGCCTACGCCCCGAGTACGAGGGCAAGACCCTAAAGCAGGTGGTTGAGTCAGGCGCCACTTACAAGACCATCACCGCCGTTACCGTGAACAATCGCTTACGCAAACTCTCTGCCTTCCTGAACTGGTGCAAGACAAATGGATACGTAGCGGATAATCCTCTGGTGGGCATGAAGGTGATGACTGGATCGGCCAAGGAGGCACGGTTGTCCTTTGATCGACACGATCTGACCACCCTGCTCAATCTGGATGCACTCAAAACAGAAGCCCGAAAGCATCCATGGCGCTACTGGTTGCCGCTCCTAGGGCGAGCCACTGGGGCACGATTGGAAGAACTCTGCCAATTGCGGGTGGATGACTTTATCGAGCAACAGGGCATGCAGTGCATACGCATCGATGACAGCCGTGAAGGCCAGAACCTCAAGAACGCCAGCAGCCGTCGTATTCTTCCCTTGCACCCTTCTCTGATCGAGCAGGGCTTGTTGCAATACACTGACTCAGTCAGGGCAAATGGGGATGATCGCCTATTCCCCAAACTGGAAGCAGTGCGAGGCAAGCTGGGCCATGCACCTTCGAAGTGGTTCGGACGTTACAAGACCAAGCGGGGCATCACTGATCCAAAGAAGACGTTCCACAGCTTCCGCCATACGCTGATTGATGATTTGCGGGACGCTGGCGTGCAAGATTCACTGATCAAGCGAATCGTTGGACATGAGGACAGCTCGGTGACATTCGGCATCTATGGCAGCAGGACACCGTTGAAAGCGATGGCGGCGGCACTGCAACACATCACCTGACCAGCAGAGATTGGGCGACTGGTTCACATCTCAGCGCCCCCTCACGGGACACCATCAGTTTGCCTGCTCAATCGCTTATGGAGGCAGACGCCCGAGCTTTTCGAGCTACTTGAGCACGGCTCGGAAACTTGTCGGGAAACCCTGATAAACCTCGGTAAAACTTGCATCACTGTCTTCAAAATCCAACCCCCTACGTCCATTCCGCCCAGTGTTTACTAGGCGAACTGACCGTCAGCACTAAGCAGGGCGCTTCCACTCCGCTGGGAACTGGTTTATGCAAAATTGCACAGTGCTGAAGCGCTTTGGCATGATTGATGTCGCGACTTACACTGAGCATATTCCAATGCCAGACGCAACAATTACTTGACGAACGGAGCGCAGGTATGCAATAATACGCACCTGCTTCAGTAAAGCAGACAGACAACTTAGAAGCCTCTACGCGACCATGGTGCGATCAAATTGCCCAGAAATTGCATGAGGCTTTTTAGTGCCCAAGTTTTGGCTGACCACCACCTGACGGTCAATGCAGCTCATGAGAAGAACCCATGACAAACGCAATCGAAACAACACCAACATTGAGGTCGACGTCATCGAATAGCTAAGTTCCTGCTCCTCCGTAGTGAGAAGAATGACGAGCCCGATGCCGACCAATGTGTCGGTTTTTTATTGCCCATTTTTCAACTGAACGGAGGTAACAACATGCAACAACACAGCATCTACGACATCACCAGAACTATTCGCGTAGCCCCTTGCGTGGCCGGGGTCCGCCTCAATTACAGCCTTGGGGAGGAGATATCGCTCTTCGCACCGTTGACGACCGACTCTCTGGTATGTGGCGTAGGCTATAACTCGGTCGACAGACGCAAGGCGCTGGGCTTGTCTTATCACGAAACCACATGTCGTTCGCACAGTCGCTGGGTTGACATGCTTCGTCGGTGCTACGAGTTCAAGGCTACAGCCTATGCGGGATGTACAGTTTGCAGGAAGTGGCTCGACTTCCAAGAGTTTGCTGACTGGTTCGTCGCTCAGCCTTATGCAAACGCAGTGGACACGGAGCTGGACAAAGACATTCTTGATCCACTCAACACTGTCTACTCACCAGAGTACTGCTCGCTGGTCCCAAGGATGATCAATCAGATGTTTCGAGATACACGGAGTCAGCGTGGAATTCTCCCCATTGGCGTAACTCTTGGACCGAGAAGAAAAGGGTTTGTCGCTCGCATTTCCAAGTACGGCAAGCAGGTCTATCTGGGGAAGTTCAGCGACATCATCAAGGCATTCGAGGCATACAAGACAGCACATTCAGCCTACTGCTTTGAGCTTGCAGATGCATACAAGGGCAAGATTGATCCTCGCGTCATTGAACGTCTTCGTACTTGCTACCGCCATATCCACGACTGATTTAAGGCACGCACACCGCAGGCTGATACCCAAGCCTGCGGCAATCAAAACCAACGGCACAACCCGAGAGGAATGCCTATGCAATGAACTGACACAGGAGGACTAACCATGCTGCACCCGCTCGTCTCGAAATCGCCCATCACCAGTGAATCCCGCCCCTCTACCAATCTGCTCTCCCTAGCAGAATTGGAAGCATTGAATGCGCGTATTGCCGCTAACGCAGATCAGTGGCTGGCAGACAATGCACCGAAGACCAGAACGAAGACGCCACGTAAGCCAAAGAGTGAACGCGGGCGAAAGCCCAAGATGATTGAGAATCCGTTTTATGGGGTCATCGGCTGCACAACCTACTGGGGGCGCTACCCAGTGTTTGCAGCAAGCATTATCGAAGGTGTTGCACGACTGGACTGGCATAATCGTCCAATCGGAAAGGGTGGGAAATCCATGCCATTGTCCGTACGCAACCTTGCCATGATTCTGGAAAGCCTGCCTTTCATCACCAACGAAACAGTTGAAGATTTGCTGCAGCTAGAAGAAAGGCACGCTCGGCGATATTTCAAAGCGGTTCAGTTGATCATCCCAAGCATGATGGAAAGTCGTCCACGCCCCCTGATCAACGAGATGGACGGAGTCGAGCCTGAGCCGAAAGCCTGTGAGTGGGAGGATTGTGATGAGGTATGTGTTCCGAGTGCTGAGGAACTGGAGAAACTTCATCACGACCTTCGCACCTTGACCGAGTACAAGACAGCGGAAGAGTACGAGGTGGAATACCCAACTTATCCGACCACCGCTACTGTCGTAGCCTTCTCGGTCCGCCCTCAGCACCAGCATCCCAAGAAGCAGGAGGTGTTGAGAATGCTGGCACAAGGAATGGCGGTTAAGGCCATTGAGCGAGACACCGGCGTATCGGCAAAGACCATCAGAAAGTGGCGAGACGAAATGCAGACTGTGCAGCTCGAGTTGCAGGCCGCATAAGCAGCCCCTCACAGGGGGGGGACTAATTCGGCCGCATGTATCATAGAAGCACTTCAATGCGGAGCATTGAGGGGAATACTATTTCATGCGACGCATGAGTCAGTACAATCGTCGTATCGCCCCGATACTGGATCAGCACACCATCCAATCCAATAGCATCAGCACACACCAAAGCTCCTCGCTTTTGACCTTGATGTGCTTGGTATGCGGAGCATGGTGGGTACTCTGTGTAAGCGACGCTTACAGGTTGATTCCACTGAAATGGAAGGGGGATGAATGATATACAATATCATCCCCAAAACCTGAAGGCTGACCGCCTTGTGGTGCAACCAGCCAAGCGAAGCTTGTACAGATACCATCGTTAGCTCCCGCTAACCATCCTGCACCAATAGTCAAGATCAAAGGCAAGAGATGGATTTTGATGATTTGTTATTGGTGCTCTGTTCGACCGTCAGGTCAGCGGTGATCAACTATTAAAGCGTGAGCTACTGAAAGCTTGCCGCTTTCGGTGCAAACACTCCAATGGAGCCTACGATGGCACCAGCAATGACACTGAAGAGAATGCCTACCCAACCCGCAATTAACCCCATTAAACACCAAGCTTCCTAAGTCTGTTGGTGATCGATGATCCGGGAAAACGCCTCTAACACGGGGCTTCAACCAAGCAAGCGGCTTTCCCTCTCTCCGATACCGGTTTTGAAATTGCAGTCTTTATTCCTTGGTGCTATCGATAGCGAAGTTGATGAACGCCGAACACGTAATCAACATGAAGCGGGCGTCCGCGTGCGTCAGATTTGAAACGTCCATCAACGCGTGCCTGATACCGTCAGCGTTTGAGGTCCAGCCGTACAGTGAGGAAAATGCACTCTTCAGGGCTGGGTGAAGACTGTGGTGCTTCTCTAGTTCGCTGAGCGCGGGAGCCAAGGTCGCGTGCGGATTACCGGTGATCTGCTTCGCCAGCGATTCTACAGCGCTGATGCTTTCTTTGATGGAGTTACGGTAATCAGGGTTGTCCCGTTCAGTGAGCATCACTAGCGCCGTCTGCAGGTGCGTCTTGACCCCAATATAGCCCCCGGAAGAACTCAATGCCTTGTCGATCTCGGCTATCTCCTCAGGGTCTGTTATACGTGTGACCAACCCATTTACGATCCGGTAGGCTGAATTTTCAGTCTGTAGCACCTCGTTACATTCGCTCACGAACTGTTCGGTAGAGGTGAATTCATCGTACTCGGAGTTAAAGCTTGGGGCATGCTTGATGGCAAATTCTACAAAGCTGTAGATGCGATCCCAGTCACCTGCTTGGTAGAGCAGACTAAGCGATTCGACTAGCGTCTGAAAAGCGTGCGGCAGTTGGTCCAAGCGGAGACGTAAAAATCGTCCATGGATATCAGCTGCAAACTGCTCCATGTTCGAACCCTTTATGCCGGTGCCCCCTTGGTAGTAGGGAATGAACCGATTCCAATAGTGCGTGTACGCTGCATTCCAAAGCCCAGTTCTGAGGTCGCTATCCATCTCCTTGACTTGGATCAGCTTCGACGCAGGACGGAGCCCCATACGCTGTGAAAAATCGCCTTCCATGTGCCGCCTCGTTCGTAAGAGAGTGACGGCAGTTTATCTCAACCTAGACAAAGTGGGTGGCATCTACCCAGATGCTAACGCCCACTGGCGAGGTGATCCAGCCGAGCGTAGAAGCAGTTACAATAGACAAAACAGAAGACCTTTTGCATCACCTAGCCATCATCACACGTTCAGTCTGTTTCATTGCGAAGATCGAAACGACACCGGCAAGATGACTCACTGTCTGAGCCAATTCTGGAGAGTGCGCAACGTACCCCTCATCCTTCCCATGCGACGTGTCATTTCGCAGCGTCCCGATTCCATGACACATGGTGCCGATGCCTTGAAGCATTTCAGAAGTGGCAGGACCGATAATCGCGGATGCGCGCAGAACCCCGAGCAAACGCTTGATCAACTTTTCGATCGCGTAGCTTTCGTAATCCTTTTCACCCAGCGTTTTGAGGCAACCTTTCAGCACGGTTTCAATGTGCGTACAACTTAGAGAAATGGACTGGTCCGGATCAGGCTGAACCAATTTTCTAGCCTTCAACCACGACTCCAAAAGCACCTGATTCCTGCTAAAGATTTGATCAAGATCAGCGTCAATTTCCGCCTTTTCAATTGTCACAAATTGGGCAAGAGATTTGACGACTGGCGCTGTCTTTTCAAACTCAACGTCGAGGTTGATCAGCAGGTTCGCTACGAGGGAATCTAGCACCTTCTGGTCACTGATCAGCCTTTGCCAGTCTGGTCGAATTTTCTCGATTGGCTTGCACTCCCAATACGATTCTTCGTAACCCGGATGGGGTTCTTCTTTGTAGCTAACCCAAAGCTCTTTACCATCGAAGGAAAGAACGCCGTGAATATGCCCAATGATCTCGCCTTCGTGGTCGAAATGCTCATCGAACGTGACGAATTCACTTTCTCCCCGGCAGTTCAGACCTCCGACCATTTCACGCAGTTTCCGCTCAAACGACCTTAGCCCTTCGAGCAGCAAACGGTGTTCATTTCTCACCTTCTCAGATCGAGCCGCTAGCGCGGTGAATCCATCGTCACTCATCACCTTCTCCATAGTCATCGAGAAACACGGTGAAGGTTGTACAGGACGATCCCACAAAGGTCGATCTCTCCCCAGTCACCTACCTCATCGTCAGCGTTTGCAGGGTGATTCACCCGTTGCGAAGAACGAGATTCAGCCTAAAGCATATCCCCCCGCTCGGCACTCTAAGGGAATGATCACGGACAGCCAGCAACCCAGATTGTCTATCAAAGAAGTAGACGTATCTGGTAGTCCGGTAGCCGGTCAACAAGTGCTATCAGATATCTATTTGAGATAGCTATACGATTCAACTATCATTGATCTATAGAATTCAAGATCAAAGGATAGACGACCATGAATGCCCACCTCTACCTCCGAGCATCGACCAAAGACCAAGACGCCAATCGTGCAAAAGTCACCCTTGAATCGTTTGCTACCGAAAAGGGTTTGAGCATCGTTGGCGTGTATGCAGAAAACATCAGTGGCACCAAACTGAACCGCCCTGAGCTGATCGCCTTGCTCGATTCCGCCAAAGAGGGTGACGTGCTATTGGTTGAGTCAGTAGACCGCCTCAGCCGTCTCTCACAAGCTGACTGGGACACCCTCAAGGCGACCATCAAGGCCAAAGGATTGCGTCTGGTTGTTGCTGATTTACCTACCAGTCACATGCTGGTTGAAGCCAAAGGAATCACTGGGCAAATCATGGATGTGATCAACAACATGCTGATTGATCTGATGGCCACAATGGCACGACTGGATCAGGAGAAGCGTGTGGAACGCATCAAGCAAGGTCTGGAGAACAAGCGTGCTGCTGATCCTGAATGGAAGCCATCAGGCAAAGGCAGGAATGCTGCCAAGTGGGAAAAGGTTCAGTCCCTGATGCAGGAGCACCCGACCATGTCAGCTGACATGATTGCCAAACTGGCTGATTGCGGTGTTGCAACGGTGTACAGGATCAAACGAGAGATGGCAGCCTCCTGATGCTGCTGGGTAATTGCACAGAATTAACAAGCGTGCTTCGCAACCATGACGGGCAGAGAACTACTCATCGCTGCCAGTGGTAGTGATGGTAGAAAACGGCCTGATGTGGATATACATCTAAACAAAATGTTGATAAAAGGCGGCAAGGCGGCGCTTGCCTGCCCAATCGTGAGCAGGAATGGAGAAAAGCGAGTGGATGTTCTAGAACACTTTCGCCAACGAAAGGAGTACGCCAGAGCCCGATTGGCGGAACTGCAAGACAAACGTGAGCTTTGCTTCGCTTTGTCAGGACTGCCAGTCGAACGAAGTCCCTACGAATTTTCCGGCATCGCAATACTGAGAGAAGTCAAACATCCACCGGGCGAGATCGAACTGGCAGGAGCGCTGAGCAACAAGGCGTTACTCAGTGCAGTTGCACGGCACATGCCTGCGGTCACCCACGAACTCGTAGTGTTGTGTGACGGAAAAACATTCGATCAATCGAACATGAATCTCGGATGGTGGATCATCTCAGCGCTACGTGCTCGCACTCTCGTTGACATGCTAGTGCCTGCTGTGGCGAACGCATCATGGGATGTCATACCTGCCATAAATGTCGATTCTTGTAAGGTCCAGTTGTTGGAAGACGTACCGGCAGCCCGGAGGATAAGTTGCAAAACTGACATACCCATCGACGCCCTTGACTGGGTGCAGACTCATCTAACGAATTGGATCAATTTGCTGGAGCAACCCGCGTTCCGACTCGCAGTGGATTCAGTGACTACACACCACCAGCACGCAAATTTGAGAATGTCGGCAGCTGCCCTATGGGCTGGCTTTGAAGCTTTGTTCGGGATCAGCTCCGAACTCCGTTTTCGACTTGCCCTGCTAGCCGCTGCTTACCTTGAGGATCGGGGTCCAGAAAGACTGAGCATTTATCGCCGCATCAAAAAGCTCTACGATTACCGCTCGAAAGCGGTACATGGTGGGGCAACGACTGACGAGATGTTGGTTGAACATATCATTGAGGTTCGCGGGCTTTTATCTCGATTGCTGTGTCGAATGACCGAGCAAAACCAGCTGCCATCGACCGAGGAATTCGAAGAAAGATTGCTGACTTGAATGTTCGAACAATCTCCGATGCTTGCTGCTCACGTGCTTGTTTCGAGATCAAAATCCCACCCCGCCCCATATCCTATGTAGGACATGTTAACCCACAGCAACAAGGGCTGAAGGTTATTTAAAAATCAAGAACGATTCCTATTGGTCAGCTCGCACTTGGCTTAGCACCCCTCGCTTGAAACCCGGTTTCCAGTCGTCACTTGCCCCAGCTTAGATTTTCCAGCCAGAAATCATGGACAAGCCCAAGCTGCATGACCCTCGCGGCGGCGGGGTGTTATCCGACAAAATTTGACCTGCTGGCAATTAGTCAGGAGTGTACTTCGTCAGCCGAGAGTCGGAGATGGTGCGATCCCAGCGCTCCACAAAGATGAGAAACTTTTCGTAGTTGTCCACATACGTGTGTAGCCATACCCCAATCCCAGCAACCACAGCCGCGTACAAGTCCACGAGATTGAAGTAGTGCGTGGTTTCATACGGGCTACGCTTCTCAGGCGGAACGTGTCCGACCGAAATTGAAATCCGCCTGACTTTCTTCCTTTGCACCCTTTGGGAGTGGAGGTTTGACATGTGGAGCAGGCCATTACGCAACTCCCACAATTCATCAGCGGTGACCCCAACCGGTACCAAGTCCACGTATGTGCTCAACCAGCGGCAGAAGACGTTTGCCCCGTTGTCGCCTGCTTTCGCGTCCCCGAATTCCACGTAGGCAAGGCTGTCGATGCAAGACAGGAACAGCTTTGTTGCTGACGTGTAATGGTGGTTGTTGAACAGCAGCTTGTACGCTTTCAAGTAATCGTCATTGATCAATCTGGGTAGATCAGTCGCACCGTCGCGGGTGTACTCCACCAGCCAATCGTCCATCACCCCCATTGCCCCCAACGTTTTGTTTACGTGAGCCATGTCTATTGGGGCAAAGCTGCTGTGGTAATTGACCACTGGCGCCCCATTAACAATCAAAGTGACGATAGCGAGTGGCGCTGCTGGTTCATGCTCCTTGAACGCGTATTCGAACAGGGTCAGGGTTGTGCCGAGACGCCCCATCGCATTGAATGAATCGAGCGTCATGCCTGCTGGCGGCTTGGTGAGTTTCGCCGTCTTGTAGTCTCGCTCCGCCGCCTGACGTAGCAGAGCCATCTTTTCATCATCCGTGCCATGAGCCTCGTAGAAGATATGACCCAGCCAAAGGACTCGCTCCTGTTCGTCGATGATCACGTAAAAGTTGTAAATGGTTTCCTTCACGGCATGAACCCGAGCTGATGAGAGGTCGAGGGTGTTGCCGCTGGCAGGTCAATCGCTATAGACGTGCAACCCCGAATGAGTACTCACACGAGTAGGCATGAAGCTTGGGTCAACTTCAAGTCTCGGTCGGATGATGAAGCTGGTAATGAACCGGCAGGCGGTATTCGGACAGGAGAATAGCGGCCAAGGGCAGTCGATCTTTTTACAGAGCGTTCTGAACCAACGCGGTTGGCGACTGAAAATTATAAAGGTAGGATCATCAGCACGGTGCACCACTTGGGTGTACTTAAACGCTGTCACACTTCGAGATTTTTGAGCGATAAATCCTTGTAAAATCAAGGACTTAGAGATAGGTGGTAACCCCACCAGCCACACCCCGGCACACAATGTCACCGCTGCGGCTGCTCCCTTCCAGGCCTGACCGGGTTCACGGCTGATCGTTGCGGGGGGACCGATGGGGTCACCATAACGACGCTCACCTGTCGGCGAGCCGCGCCATTGTACCTATCTGAGACGAAGTTACAACCGTTCGGGCGGATTAAAAAATATAGCTGCTTCAAGGACATGCAGAACGCCTGAAAGATCACGGCGTCCGCCCGCCTTCACAGGTCCTGTACGACCTCATCCGCCCTGCCGCCCTCGCGCTGGATGACCAGATGAATGAAGTGCAGCTTGGCGATCACCGCCGGTGGCAGCACAAAGGGATAAAAATCCGGCTGCCCCATGCTGCGCGACAGTTCATTGAGCATGCCGGCCAGCTCGATCCAGGCGTTGACGAAGGAGAGAAACGCCGCGCCGCCGGGATGCTGCGGATCATAGAGGGTATCCAGCGGAAATGGCTGATAGTCGAAGTCCATTTCCCGGGCACTCATGCCAAACCCCAATGCCGTATCTACCGCGTCCATCATGTGCAGGTAGTGCGCCCAGGTTTCCGCCCAGTCTTCCCAAGGGTGCATGGTGGCGTAGGCGCTGACGGAGTGCTGCTGCCAATCAAGCGGAGCGCCTTGCTGATAATGCCGCTCCAGGGCGTCGGCATAGCTGACGCGCTCATCGCCGAACAGCCCGCGAAACGGTTCCAGCCAATCGGTGTTGGCAATCAACCGATCCCAGTAGTAGTGCCCGACTTCGTGCCGGAAGTGCCCGAGCAACGTGCGATAGGGTTCGTGCATCTGCACCCGTACCTGTTCGCGATGGGCGTCATCGGCTTCTTTGATATCAAGGGTGATCAGGCCATTGGCGTGGCCTGTGGTCGGTGGCTTGCCTTCGAGGTCCACGCCAATGAAGTCGAAGGCCAGCCCCGTCTCTTCGTCGACCGTCCTGGGGATTACCAGCAGACCCAGGCTGACCAACTGCGCCACCAGACGTCGCTTGGCGGTTTCCACCTTGCACCAGCGTTCGTGGTTCTCGGTGATCGATAGATCGGGAATGGTGCGATTCAGGCTACAGGCGATGCACAAGGCATCCTGATCATTGGCGCGCAGCAGCCAATTGCAGGCGGCCGGGGAATCGAGGTTGGCACAACGGCGAAACAGGCCCGCGTCAGGATCGACATCAAGCGTCCAGGTATCCGATTGCACGCCCGGCTGCAGCGAGGACAAGCGACTCTGCTCCGGTTGATAGCCCAAGGCTGCCGAACAGGCCAGGCACTGACTGTTGCGAAAGAACAGCGACTGCCCGCAACGACAGGGCCAAACCTTGCTGTTGCGCGAGCTTTCACCCATGAAAGGCGCGGCGATGCGCGAGCTGAGTTGTTCGAAGAACCGGTACATGGCGATCTCTCCCTGGGGCTTGCCAAGACTAGATCATTGCCGAGAGGTGATCGTTCCGTATATCAAAACAACCTTGTGGCGAGGGAGCTTGCTCCCGCTCGCCTGCGCAGCAGGCGCCGAGGCTGAGGGGACCGCTTCG
>NZ_JBSVWS010000127.1:0-17816 GCF_054071155.1 Pseudomonas sp. SDO5532_S415
ACGCGGTCTAATGTGGGAGCGAGCCTGCTCGCGAATGGCTGCGCAGCAGCCCCGAACCTGATGGCGTATATTCGGCAGATATCAATCGCCTGTGCAGCCACCATGAAACAGACCCCCACCGACCTCCAACAGATCACCGCCACCACCTTGGCCCATTACAACTCGGTAGCCGAGGGTTTTCGTGAAGGGACGCGTGATCACGATGTCAGCCAGAACATCGATGCGTTGTTGCGACATATTCAGGGCGAGGCGCCGTTCGATATTCTCGATTTCGGCTGTGGGCCGGGACGTGACTTGCAGACCTTCACCCGCATGGGCCACAAGGCTGTCGGGCTCGATGGTTCGGAAAAACTCGCGCAGATGGCCCGCGAGGACAGCGGGTGCGAGGTCTGGCAGCAGGACTTTTTGAAACTCGATCTACCAGCCGAACGCTTCGATGGGATCTTTGCCAATGCGGTGTTGTTTCACGTCCCGCGTCAGGAGTTGCCGAGGGTGTTGAAGGAACTGCGGGCGACATTGAAACCCGGCGGTGTGTTGTTCAGTTCCAATCCACGTGGCGAGAATCAGGAAGGCTGGAACGGGCCGCGTTATGGGGCCTATCACGACCTCGCGGCGTGGCAGCACTTGCTCACCGAGGCGGGATTTGTGGAGCTGGAGCATTACTACCGGCCGGCGGGGTTGCCGCGCGAGCAGCAGCCTTGGTTGGCGAGTGTTTGGCGTAAACCTGCGTAATCTGTCAGGACGCCTTCGCGAGCAGGCTCGCTCCCACAATGGATCTCGGCGTACACAAATTTCATATCCACCAAAGATCAACTGTGGGAGCGAGCCTGCTCGCGAATAGAGCGCGAAGCGCTCGCCTTTATGCAATCTCTTACTTCGGTTCGCGGATCTTGTACCAGGCCACATACAGCGCCGGCAGAAACAGCAGCGTCAGCAAGGTGGCAATGATAATGCCGCCAATCATCGCGTAAGCCATCGGACCCCAGAACACTTCCCGGGCAATCGGAATCATGCCCAGACTCGCCGCCGCCGCAGTCAGCAGGATCGGGCGACGGCGGTGTTCCGTCGCCTCCATCACCGCATCCCACTGCGAATACCCTTCGCTGACGAACGCATCGATCTGGGTTACCAGAATCACCGAGTTGCGGATGATGATGCCGATCAGCGCCAGGATCCCCAGAATCGCCACGAAGCCCATCGGCGTTCCGCTCGGCACCAGCGCCAGCACCACACCGATCAAGCCCAGTGGCGCGACGCTGGCCACCAGAAACAGCTTCTGCACGCTGTGCAACTGAATCATCAGGAAGGTTGCCATTAAAAACAGCATCAACGGCACGACCTTGGCAATCGGCCCCTGGGCCTTGCCGCTTTCCTCCACCGTACCGCCGGTGGCGACCTTGTAGCCCACCGGCAAACTCGCGGCGAATTTGTCGATGTCCGGTTTGAGCACGGTCACCAGGTCCGTGGGTTGAATGTCGCCGAGCAGCGTGGCCTTGATGGTAATCGTCGGTTTGCGGTCACGGCGCCACACCAGCGGCTGCTCCAATTCGTAACGCACGGTGGCGAATGCCAGCAGCGGAATCGAGGTACCGCCCGGCGTGACGATTTGCAGGTTTTGCAAGGTTTCCGGTGAGCCCCGCTCGGTGTCCACCGCACGGCCGACCACGTTGATCAGGTAAATATCATCGTCAACTTGCGTCACCGTCGAGCCGCTGACGATGCTGTTCATCAGGTTCGCCACGTCCTCGGACGACAGGCCGAGCTGGCGTGCCTTGTCCTGGGCGATATCGATGCGCAAGACCTTGCCCGGCTCGTTCCAGTCGAAAATGATCTCGCCGATGTGCGGGCTCTTGTCCAGCTCGCTGGCCAGATCGATGGCGTGTTTGCGTACCTGATCGATGTCTTTGCCGCTGACCCGGTACTGAATCGGCCGCCCGACCGGCGGGCCCATTTCCAGCGCCTGCACGTAGCTGCCGATACCGACGAAATCCTTGCGCAGGCGTTCGCGCAGGCGGTCGCTGAGCACTTTTCGCGCCTCGAAACTCTTGCTGACGATCACCAGTTGCGCGTAGTACGGGTTCTGCAATTGCTGGTCGAGGGGCAGGTAGAAACGGATCGCGCCCTGGCCTATGTAGGTGCTCCAGCGCACGATGTCCGGGTCGCCCTTGAGCGTGGCTTCGAGCTTGTCCACCGCTTTGCGGGTTTCCTCGATGGAGGCGTTTTGCGGCAGGTTCAGATCCAGCAGGATTTCCGGGCGGTCCGAGGACGGGAAAAACTGGTTCTGCACAAAACGCATGCCCACCACCGACAGCAAGAACAGCAGCACGGTGATGCCGATGGCCCACCAACGGTTGCGCATGCTCCACAGCAAGCCCCCATTGAACGCTCGCCCGATACGCCCCGGCTCTGCCGAGTGGGGCTTCACCTTAGTGCTGAGGATGTGCACGCCGATCACCGGGGCGAACAGCACCGCGACAATCCATGAGACGAGCATCGCCACGGCGATCACCGCGAACAAGGTGAAGGTGTACTCGCCGGCCGAGCTGGCATTGAGGCCGATCGGAACGAAACCGGTGACCGTCACGAGGGTCCCGGTGAGCATCGGGAAAGCGGTCGAGGTGTAGGCGAACGTCGCCGCCTGTTCCTTGGTATCGCCCAACTCCAGGCGCGAGACCATCATCTCGACGGTGATCATCGCATCGTCCACCAACAGACCCAGGGCAATGATCAACGCACCGAGGGAAATCCGCTGCATGGTGATGCCGCTGTATTCCATGAACACGAACACCATCGCCAGCACCAGCGGGATCGAACACGCCACCACCAACCCGGCGCGCACACCGAGGCTGACGAAACTGACCACCAGCACGATCACCACCGCTTCGAACAACGCGCTGGTGAAGCCGCCGACCGCCTCCTCCACCACCTGGGCCTGGTCGGAAACGGTGTGCACTCCGACGCCGACGGGCAAGTCGGCGGTCAGGTCGATCATGCGTTGGTGCAACGCCTTGCCGAAGACCTGAATGTTGCCGCCCTTCTGCATGGCGATGGCCAGGCCGATGGCCTGCTGCCCGTTGTAGCGAAACTCCGGGCTCATCGGATCGACGTAGCCACGCCGGATGTCAGCGACGTCGGCCAGTCGATAGAACCGGTCATTGAGCCGCAGGTTGACGTTGGCCAGGTCTTTTTCGGACGCGAACTGCCCGGACGTGCGCACGGAAATCCGCTCGGGTCCCGCCTCGATCACCCCAGCCGGGGTCACGGCGTTCTGGGCTTGCAGGCTCTGCAATACCTGGCGTTCATCAATGCCCAGCGCCGCCAGTTTGCGCGTGGAGAAATTCAGGTAAAGGACCTCGTCCTGCTGACCGACCATCTCGATCTTGCCCAGCCCCGGCACATCGCGGATTTCGGCGCGGGCCTGCTCGACATAGTCACGCAACTGGCGCATCGACAACCCATCGGCCGTGAAGGCGTAGACCGAGCCGAACACATCACCGAACTCGTCGTTGAAAGACGGTCCCTGAATACCCTGGGGAAACTGGCCTTTGATGTCGCCGATTTTCTTGCGCACCTGGTACCAGATTTCCGGAATGTCCTTGGCCTTGGTGGTGTCGCGCAGGTTCACGTAGACCGTGGATTCGCCGGGGCGGGTATAGCTTTTCACATAGTCGAGGGAGTCGAGTTCTTCGAGTTTTTTCTCGATGCGGTCGGTGATCTGCTTGAGGGTTTCTTCCTGGGTCGCACCGGGCCAGCGGCTCTGGATCACCATGGTTTTGATGGTGAACGAAGGATCTTCCTCGCGGCCCAGGTTCATGTACGAGAACACGCCCATCAGCAGGCCGACGAACATCAGGTACCAGACGAACGACTGATGCTTGAGCGCCCATTCGGATAAGTTGAAACTCCCTTTCATTGTGGGCTGTCCTCATCGACTTTCACTTTTTGCCCCGGTTTGAGGCTGTTCACACCGGCCGTGACGACACGCTCGCCGTTCTTCACACCGCCGGCCAGCACGACGCTGCCGTCGGTGCGACTGATGAGGCTGACGTCCCGGGGGGACACGGTTTGCGTCTGCGGATCGACGACCCAGATACGGGCCTTGCCTTCGACCTCCTGCAGCACGCTCACAGGCAGCTCGATTCGGGGTTTGACCGTAGAGCTCAAGGTCACGCTGATCGCCGTACCCAGACGAAACGCAGGCGGTGTCTCGGACAGGGTCAGACGCGCGCGCCGGGTGCGGGTCGTGCTTTCGGCCTGGGGCTCGATTTCCCGCACGATGGCCGTGGTGCTGATTTCCGGGTTCAATTGCGAGGCGACCTGGAACACCACATCCTTGGGCAATTGGTCGATCAAGGTGTCCGGCAGATCAATCACCGCTTCCTTGATGTCCGGTTGTGCCAGGGTCACGACCTGCTGGCCAGCGGTGACGACTTGCCCGGCCTCGGCACTCCACGCGGTGACCACCGCCTTGTGGTCGGCACGTAATTCAACGTAGTTGAGCTGATCCTTGGCCTGATTGACCGCAGCCCGGGCCTGATCAAGCGACGCCTGGGTGGTTTTCAGATCGGTTTGCGCGGAGTCGAGCTGTGCCTGCGAGCCCACGCCACGATCAAACAGATCCTGCTGTCGCCGCGCGGTGGCCTGGGCGTTGATGAATTGCGCCTGGATGCTCGCCAGATCACCCTCGGCCGACCGCAACTGGTTCTGCTGGTCGGTGGGATCGAGCGAGGCGAGCAAGGCGCCTTTTTCAACCTCCGCCCCGACGTCGACACTGCGACTGGCAATGCGTCCGGGCACCCGGAAGCCGACATTGCTTTCGTAACGGGCCTGGATGTTGCCGGCAAAACGCCCGAGGGTTTCTTCACCCAGTGCCTGCACCTTGATCGACAGTACCGGACGCACCGGCTCCGGCGACGGTTCTTCTTTCGAGCAAGCCACCAGCATCACGCTGGCCAACACCCACAAGAGAGGCTTCATGGCTTAGCCTCCGTGGCCAGGTCCTTGTAGGTGTTTTCGGCGACTTCCACCGTCACACCGGGGTGCAGCAACTGGCCACCGGCGATGACGACTTTTTCGCCACCGTTCAGACCGGCGCTGATGATGACTTTACCGGTCAGGTAGCGGCCGACGGTGACCGGGTGCAATTGCGCCTTGCCCCCCGCGTCCACCAGCCACACCGCCGGTTCGTTGACTTTTTTGGTCAGCGCCGACCATGGCAATTCAACCGCGGCTTTGCCACGGGTGGTGCCGGTAGCGCTCACCACCGAGCCCAGTTGCATGCCTTGCGGCAGGCTGTCGAGGGTGACCTTGACCTGCACCGTGCCCGTCTGCTCGGAGACTGCCGGGGTGATTTCGCGTACGGTGCCGGTGGTTTTGATCGCTGGGTTATCGAGCAGGCTGACCACCACCGTTCGGTCTGTCGGAGGTTCGATCAGCAGCGACTCGTAGACGTTGAACACTGCGTCGCGCTCACCGTCCTGGGCCAGACTGTAGATCGGCACCGTAGCCTGTACCACCTGGCCGACCTCGGCCTGACGCGCCGTGATCACACCCGGCGCATCGGATATCAACGCGGTATAGCTCAATTGTTCGCGGGCATTGGCCAACTGCGCCTGGGCCGCCGCCAACGAACTCTGGCTGCTACGCAACGCCGCTTGTGCCGAGTCATATTCGCTTTGGCTGGTGTAGCCCTTGGGCAGCAGTTTTTGCTGACGCACAAACGACGCGGCGTTCTGTTTGACCTTGGCCTGCTCGGCGACGACCTGGGCCTGGGCTGAATCGACACTGGTTTGCAGGTCTTTGGGATCAAGCCGGGCGAGTACCTGTTTGGCGGCAATCCGGTCTCCGACATCGACCGTGCGCTGGATGATCTTGCCGCCGACGCGGAACGACAGCTCGGTCTGCACCCGTGCCTGCACATCGCCGGTCAAGGTTACACTGGCGGCGTAATCGGCTGGCTTCACCTCTTGCACGAACACCCGTGGCCGGTCCTTTTCGACGGGTTTCTCTTCACTGCAAGCGCTCAGCAAGGCCAACAGGCTCAGGCCAAGCGCCATCTTCAATCCGGGACCAGCCATGCAGACTCCTTTGCGTTGTACGGGCGTGCCATTGACGATACGACTGTCAGCTTAGAACACGGTTTCACCTTCGCCCGCGCTGATCGGAATTTCCTCCTACAGCAATTGGTGAAGAGTCCTACATTGTAATTTTTCATACACGATTATCGTGATGCCGTTTCCGGGTCCCAGAGAACGTTTTCATGCTCAACACACTGGCAGTGGCCAATTACCGCTCCATCAACAAACTGGTGATCCCGCTGGGTCGGCTGAACCTGATTACCGGCCCCAACGGCAGCGGCAAATCCAATCTCTACCGGGCACTGCGCCTGCTGGCGGAAACCGCTCAGGGCGGGGTGGTCAATGCGCTGGCCCGCGAGGGCGGGCTGGATTCGACCTTTTGGGCCGGTCCGGAAAACATCTCGCGACGCATGCGAAATGGCGAAGTGCCGATCGAGTCGACCGTACGACACGGCCCCAAACGCCTGCGCCTGGGGTTCGCCGGTGATGATTTCAGCTATTCGATTGCCCTCGGATTGCCCGAGCCGAGCCAGTCTGCGTTCTCCCTGGACCCGGAAATCAAAAAGGAATGCATCTGGTCCGGCCCTTTCTACCGCCCGGCCAGCTTGCTGGTGGATCGCGACGGCCCGATGATCCGCGCCCGGGCCAGCCGTAGCTGGGACGTGTTGGCTCAACACACACCGAATTTCGACAGCCTGTTCGACCAGGTCGGCAGCCTGCGGGCTTCGCCGGAAGTGCTGCAGATGCGCGAATTCATCCGTCGCTGGCGCTTCTATGATCACTTTCGCAGCGACGCCGATGCGCCGGTGCGCCAACCGCAACTGGGCACCCGCACCCCGGTACTGCATCACGACGGCAGAGATCTGGCGGCGGCGTTGCAGACCATCATCGAAATCGGTGACCCCGTGGCGTTGCAAAACGCAATCAGCGACGCGTTTCCCGGTGCACGACTGCATATCCAGCCGCTGGCCGGCGGACGCTTTGCCATTGAGTTTTACCAGGAAGGTTTGCTGCGGCCGTTGTCGGCAGCCGAGTTGTCGGACGGGACGTTGCGTTACTTGTTACTGGTGGCGGCGCTGTTGACGCCAAGGCCGCCGACTTTGATGGTGCTGAACGAACCGGAAACCAGCCTGCATCCGGACCTGCTGCCAGCGCTGGCGAGGCTGATTATCCGCGCGTCGGAGCAGTGTCAGGTGTGGGTGGTATCCCATGCGCGGCGATTGATTTCGGCACTGCAAGAGGACCCGGAATGCAATTGCATCGTACTGGAAAAAAACTTCGGGCAAACCGGGATTGTCGGGCAGCGGATGCTGGATGAGCCAGCGTGGTATTGGCCGGATTGAGGCTCAGGACCATCACGATTTTCGAATGTCGTTACTACGCCTGGCCACCAATCGGTTCCGGCTGGCAGGAGGCGTAGCAGAGTCAAAGGACATTTCATCATAAGTTCGCTTGACCCTTTGAGTAGGGAGCACTAAATCGGAAGACAGTGAGATTGACGTTGGGGCTGAAGGTTTAGGGGTAACGGGCGTCGTAGACGGAGCTAACGGCAATTTTGCCTGAGGATTTTTATACGGTCCTTGTTTTAACCCGCTGTAGGCATCCTTCACTGCTTCGGCCCTGTTCATCTTGTAAGCACGAAAGTTGTAAGACACTGAAGTACCTGAAGCAGCAAAAGACAACACGCTCAAAGCAGCCATTGAGATGAGCAGAGGATCCAGAGCAGAACTATCCGAATCCGTGACCGCCATGGTGGATCTCACCGTCCCCACCGCGCCTCCGATCAACCCCGTCACAGCCCCCGCCATACCTGCATACCTGGCTTTTTTCGAGAGTGGTGCAGAGACTGGATAACTTCTGATTTTTGCTTCTTTGAAAGAGAGCCCTGACGAGAAAAACCCGACCCCGCCCGAAACAAGACTCAGGACAGACAATCCAAGGAACAGCCAGGGTTGCCAGTCTTTCGCGGCTGCTCGGCCCGTCGGATCGCTGAAATTCACCGGATCTCCCTGACAATACGCGTATGGATTCAACCCGCCCCGACCAAACGGACTCAACCTGTCTGGGCGGTTGAAGCGCATCAGCACGGGGTTGAATGCCCGATGACCTTTGCCCAATAGATAATGCCCGGTGACCGGATCGACCGCCTCGCCGTTGTAACCCAGCAAACTGCCAGGTTCGCTCTCCGCCCGTCGATGACCGTAGGCTGTATAAACCTGACGCACCGATCCACCCGGCCCGGTGACCTGCAACACGGAGCGCTGCTGATTGGTGGTCAGCAGTTCAGTATTGAACACATCGCCCTGACATGATCGCAGTGCCAGCAGTTGCTTGTCGTGCAGGAACACACTCTGGCTGGCCTGACCTTGCAGCTCGGTCGTCAGATGCTCATGACGATAAAATCGTTGCAGTTTTTCCTGTCCTGCCGGCTCACGCAAGATCAGTTGGTCCAGAGCGTCATAGCGATAGCGGCACAATTCTGTTTTCAGCATCATGAACACCTCCTTTCGATGCATTGAGCTTGCACTGCCCGAAGGATCAGGACACCTATCAGAACTGCTAGTCATGCATGGGAAATGGTTTCGCCAGTTCGCCATGGCGCGCTGTTGACGCCCAGGCCGCCGACATTGAGGGTGCTGGATGAGCCGGCGTGGTATTGGCCGGATTAAGCGGAGTCTGAAAAAGCTTCGCGAGCAGGCTCGCTCCCACATTTGAAATGCATTCCAATGTGGGAGCGAGCCTGCAAGCGAAGGTGGCGGCAAGATCACTGCAGAAGTTAGTGAATCACCCCTGCCACTTCCCACCCTCGACAATCACACTCTCAGGCTTGGTGTCATCACTCAGTTCCTTGCGCACATACTGGTCGTACAGCTTGAGCAGATACTTCTCCTCGCCCAGCTTCGCCAACTCGGCATTGACCCAGTCGCGCAGTTCAATGTTGCCCTTCTTCACCGCTGGCGCAATCGGTGCTTCGGCCCCGAGTTTCTGCTCAAGCACACGGTAGCCAGGGTTCTGCTTGGCCCAGCTGAACAGCACCAGATTGTCTTGCGCGTAGGCATCGCCGCGACCATTGGCCAGGGCTTGCAGGGACTCGGAATTTTTCTCGAACTTCAGCAGTTTCCAGTCCGGGTGATTCTTCGTCAGCCAGATGTCGGCGGTGGTGCCGGTGGTGACGATGGTGGTGCGGGTCGCCAGGTCATCGAGGTTTTTCACCGCGCTGTCCTGAGGTACCAAAGCCTGCACCGCGACCTTCAGGTTGGGGTTGGTGAAGTCCACCGCTTCCTTGCGCTCCGGGGTGACGGTCATGTTGGCCAGGATCAGATCGACCTTATCGCTTTGCAGGAACGGAATCCGGCTCGCCGGCTCCACGGCAACAAACTCGACCTTGTTTTCATCGCCCAGCAGATCCTTGGCGAATTGCCGGCCGATGTCGGTATCGAAGCCCACGTAGCGCCCGGCCTCATCGACGAACCCGAACGGCGGTTTGTCGGTAAACACGCCCACGATCAGTTTGTCCCGCGCCTTGATCTTTTCCAGGTAACCGCTCGGCGCGGTGCTCTCGCTGGCGACTTTCGGTTTCGGCGGTTCTTCGGTTTTGTTGCAGCCGGCCAGCAGCGCCAGGCTCAGCAGTGGAAGAAGCAAGAGTGAAGACTTGGCAGTTTTCATGGCAGTTCCAGTTCCTTTGTTTGAGTCGTTACAGGTAGTGCGGCGACGTAGGAGAACTTCTCCAGGAACTGCTGCGCTCGTGCGGTTTGCGGATTCGTAAAGAAAATCTCGGGACGGTTTTGCTCAAGGATGCGCCCGGCATCCATGAACACAATGCGATCGGCCACGGCGCGGGCGAAGGCCATTTCGTGGGTGACGATCAACAGGGTCATGCCCTCGCGGGCCAGGCCCTGAATGACTTCCAGCACTTCCTTGACCATCTCGGGATCAAGGGCGGCGGTGACTTCATCGAAGAGCATGACCTTGGGGTTCATGCACAGCGAACGGACAATGGCGATGCGTTGTTGCTGGCCACCAGAGAGTTGTCGTGGGAAAGCATCACGCTTGTCCGCCAGCCCCACACGCTCGAGCAAGGCTTGCGCCTGGGCACGGGCTTCGCAGCGGTCGCGCTTCTGTACCTTGAGCGGCCCGAGCAACAGGTTGTCGAGCACGCTCATGTGCGGAAACAAGTGATAACTCTGGAACACCATGCCGATTTGCTGCCGCACTTCACGCCAGTCGGTGGCCTTGTCCAGCAGTTCACGACCGACAAATGTCAGGCTGCCGCTGTGGGCGGCTTCCAACCCATTGAGGCAACGCAGCAGGGTGCTTTTGCCACAGCCGCTGGGACCGAGGATGACGATGACCTCACCCGATTTCACGCTCAGGTCGATGCCGTTGAGTACCTGCTGTTCGCCGAAGAATTTGTTGAAACCCTTGAACTCGATCAATGCGCTCATGCTTGCGTCCAGCGCCGCTCCAGCACACGCGAGGCGGCCGACAACGGGTAGCAGATGAAAAAGAAAAACAGGAAAAGCGCGCCGTAGATCAGCACTGATTCGTAGGTGCGTTCGATGATTTGCTGGCCGACCTTGATCACATCCACCACACCGATCAGGACCGCCAGGGAGCTGGTCTTGATGATCCGCGTGTAAACGTTGATGGTCGGCGGCGTCATGCGTTTCAGCGCTTGGGGCAGCAACACGTAGCTGTAGAGTTGCGGGTTGCTCAGGCCGATCGACAGGCCCGCTTCACGCTGCCCTCGCGGTAACGAATGCAATGCCCCGCGCACCACTTCACCGACCTCGCTGGCGCCCCATAGCGACAGCACCAGCACCGCGCACCAGAAGCTGGGAATGCTCAGGCCAAAGAAGATCGGCAGGCCGAAGAACAGCAAATACAACCAGACCAGCACCGGGATCGCCCGAAACAGCTCCAGATAGACCCGCAGGATCGCGTTCAACCCCTTCACATCCAGCGTGCGCAAGACGCCATAGATCACACCGCCTACCGTGCTGATAGCGATGCTCAGGAACGATATCGACAGGGTTTGCAGTGCGCCCTTGCCCAGTTGCGGCAACGACACCCACAGCAATTCAAGACCCGAACTGGCCATGCTGGAGCCTCCTTTCCAGATGGCTGAGCAACAGCGACAGCGGCAAGAACAGCAGCACGCAAATCAGCGTCAGTACGGCAAGCATTTCGTAGGTTTTGTAATAGAGCGCGATGTAGCTCTTGGTGGTGTAGAGAATTTCCGGCACCGCCACCGCCGAGACCACGGTGGTTTCCTTGAGCAGGAAAATGAAATTGGCGAACAACGACGGCAGGCTGAGGATGCCGGCCTGCGGCAGAATCACGTAGCGCAGCAATTGCCCGTGCGAGAGGCCGATGGAGCGGCCGGATTCCAGTTGTGCCTGGGGCACGGCGTCCACGCCGGCGCGCAGCACCTCAGTGAGGTAGGCGCCGCCGAGGAAGGTCATGGTGATGATTGCCGCAGCGAAACCCGACACCTTGATGCCCAGTGCCGGCAAGGCGAAGTAGACGAAGAACAGTTGAATCAACAGCGGTGTGTTGCGCGCCAACTCGACATAGAGCCCGACCAGTCGCTGCAGGCAGGGCGTGCGAAACACCAGGATTGTCGCGTTGATCAGAGCCACCAGCAGCGACGTGCCAATGGCGATGAGTCCGACCTGCAGCGTCACGCCCACGGCCTTGAGGAAGGCCGGCAGGGTGCTTAGGATAAAAGCGTAATCGAAGTCCATTGAACATCCTGGACGCCGCTCGGTAAGCGACGGTGGCGCAGTCCATGGGCCATGGATAACAGCCCGGCAAGCACCAACTTTAAAGGTATAAAAAAAAGAATTTAAATACCGTTAAAGCATATTGATATCACGCAAAAAACTATCCCATGGATTTGCCGGGGCGGCGGAAGACGACTATTTTCCCTTGCGCCGTAGGAAGGATCTTTTTTTCAGACTCCCCCTCCAAGGACGGACCGCTTTTGGCCAGACTCCCCGGCCGAACCATCACAAGGAAGAGAACATGGCAGACGTGAAAGTGCCCCAACCGATGAATCCGCAAGACATCGTCAAGTTGCTGGTGGCGTTGCGCAGGGCGTTGAAGGCCAGGGTGGCCTGAATCTTTTGATTTTGTGGCGAGGGAGCTTGCTCCCGTTCGGCTGCGTAGCCGTCGCAAAAACATCCAGTGGGGTATACCTGACAGACCGCATGTGCAGGTTTCAGGGTCGCTTCGCAACCCAACGCGAGCAAGCTCGCTCGCCACAAGAACTCCCTTGTCACAGATGTGACGGACGCAAAAAACGCCGACGCTGTTGTTAGCCGTCGGCGTTGGAAACCTTGAAGGGGTTTACCTCGCGAATCAGAACGCCGGCAGTACCGCGCCGCTGTACTTCTTCTCGATGAATGCTTTCACTTCCGGACTGGTCAGGGCCTTGGCCAGTTTCTGGATGGCAACGCTGTCCTTGTTGTCTGGACGAGCGACCAGGAAGTTCACGTAAGGCGAATCCGCGCCTTCGATCACCAGCGCGTCTTTAGCCGGGTTCAGGCCTGCTTCCAGCGCGTAGTTGGTGTTGATCATGTCCAGGTCGACCTGATCCAGCACACGCGGCAGCATGGCGGACTCCAGTTCCTTGAACTTGAAGTTGTGCGGGTTCTTGGCGATGTCTTTCGGCGTTGCCAGAGCGTTTTTCGGGTCTTTCAACTCGATCAGGCCAGCCTTCTGCAGCAGGATCAGGGCACGGCCGCTGTTGCTGCCTTCGTTAGGGATGGCAATGGTCGCGCCATCCTTCAGCTCAGCCAGGGTTTTGACTTTCTTCGAGTAGCCGCCGAAGGGTTCAACGTGAACACCGATCACGGTTTCCAGGTGAGTGCCTTTGCCTTCGTTGAAGCTTTTCAGGTACGGCAGGGTCTGGAAGTAGTTGGCGTCCAGACGCTTCTGGTCGACCTGCACGTTCGGTTGAACGTAGTCGGTGAAGACTTTGATTTCCAGATCCACGCCTTCTTTGGCGAGGGTTGGCTTGATCAGTTCAAGAATTTCGGCGTGTGGAATCGGGGTCGCCGCGACCACCAGTTTCTCGCCGGCCTGGGCCAGACCCGTGGTCAGGGCAGCCGCCAGTGCGGTGAACAACAGAACCTTTTTCATGCAGTGTCCTTATCGAAAATCACAGTCGCTTGTGGCGACGGCTATTAATACAAGTGCCAGTAGTGTGCTATCGCTGGCGTGATGCGGACGATACCGGGATTTTTTATTCCCGAACAATATCTTTTATTCACTTTCATATTCCATTTTGTTCATACCGCTCTAGCCCGCACATTACCCTGTAGGAGCGAGCTTGCTCGGGATGAACGCAGGGACAACACGGGCATCCAGAAAACCCGCGTCATCGTTGACGACCATCGCGAGCAAGCTCGCTCCTACAGAAGGTCGGCGTCTTTAAGTAGTTGTTTCAAGGCTTCTTTCTCGGCATCGGAGGCGCTGCCGAGAATCTGCTTAAGCTGCTGCTCGATCTGCTTCAGGCCTTCATCCGGCAAATTCAGATGCTCCGGCAAAATTTCATCGCCCGTACTCACCAGCAACGCAAAGTGAATGACGTTTTCCAGCTCGCGGGTATTGCCCGGCCAACTGTGTCGTTCCAGCACGCGTTGCGCGGCCTCGCTGATCAGCGGCACCGGCAGGTCCAGCCGTTGGCTGTAGATGCCGAGAAAGTACTCTGCCAACGACAGGATATCGCCTACCCGGTCACGCAATGCCGGCAGCTCGAGCTGGCCTTCGCTGAGGTAGTGATAGAGCCGCTCATGGAATTTGCCGGCGGCCACAGCCTGGGCCAGGTCGATGCTGGTGGCGGCGACCAGACGCACATCCACCGGGCTCGGCTGGTGCGCACCGACACGGGTGACTTCGTGATTTTCCAGGGCGGCGAGCAATTTGATCTGAATGGGCAACGGCAAATCGCCGATCTCGTCCAGGTACAAGGTGCCGCCGTTGGCCGAGCCGAACCAGCCGGCACGGCTGCTGGCCGATCCGTTGAAGCTGCCGGCGGCATAACCGAACAATTCGGCGTCGGCGTAGGTCGGGCTGATCGCGCCGCAATTGACCGAAACGAATAAGCCACCGCGATCACTGGCGCGATGAATATGCCGCGCCAGCAATTCCTTGCCGGTGCCGGTTTCACCCCGGATCAGCACCGAGATCGAACGCGGTGCCAGTTGTTCCAGCTCCTGGCGCAATTGCCGCGAGCGCGGGTCGACGAACACCAGCGCCTTGGCGCGGATGCTCAGGGGACTTTTTTCGGCGTCGGGAAAGGTCAGCAGCGGCTGACCGAAGGTTTCAAAACTCATGGCAGACTCCCGCCCAAAACCGCCGGGAGACGGGGGCGTTTAAAAAGTTGAAAGTTTCAAGCGCGGCGCAGCGCGTGGTGTTCCATGCGGTTTTGCAGGCGATAGAGGTAGGCAAAGCCCTGCTCCCAGCGCTGGTGACCGGACTTCACATTGATGTGCCCGGCACCCGACAGAATCCCCGCTTCCGCCCCCCAGTTACGCGCCAGCTCCAGCGCCCGCGGTGCACTGACGGCGGCGTCGTTGTCGGAACTGACGACCTGGCTCGGAAACGGCAACAGGTCGGCAGGAATCGGCGCAAAGTTGCGCAGCGCCGGCGCGCAGGTCGGGCGCTCGACGTCTGCAGGTGCGACCAGCAAGGCGCCGCGAACCTGACGCAAAAACTGCAACGGTGCCGTCGCTGCCCAGTGCGCAACGGTGATGCAGCCCAGGCTATGGGCAATCAGGATCACCGGGGTACTGTCGGTGGCAATCGCCTCGGCAAGCGCCGCGACCCAGTCTTCACGTCGCGGTGTCAGCCAGTCGGCCTGCTCCACCCGTGCGCTGTTCGGCAGACTGTTCTGCCAATGGCTTTGCCAATGATCTTCTGGCGATCCTTGCCAGCCCGGCACAATCAGGTAGCGAATTGATTCGTTGCGCATGGGGAGCTCTCCTGCTGCGTGTCTGTTCCCGGTCGAGTATAGGGAGGAGAGTTATATTCGTTAAGGAATAAGAAGCTATTTATTAAGACTAATATCGAATATACGACATAACCATTGTGGGAGCGAGCCTGCTCGCGAAGGGGCCGTGTCAGTCAACATGGAAGATAACTGACAGGCCGCTTTCGCGAGCAAGCTCGCTCCCACAGGGGTTCGGTGTGGTTTTGCAGATGGAATAAAAAAGGGACCGCACCCTGCCAAGGAGACGGCCCCGGAAAACTCAAATTCTGTCAGCGCTGATCAACAACCCTGGCGCAGATGATTGGCGAAATCGGTTATCCAATAAAGGAATATTTAATTTCTTTAATAGACCCTAATTGCATAAGCAAATTCACCCCCACGGCAACCGCCCATCATCGTTGCTTGCGTCACACCGTAGCGTCCCTTTGGGTCAAATTGATGACGACGTCCACGCATCTGAGTTTCCGGGAACAATGATCAAACCTGAGCGGCACGCACCTGCTGCGGCTCTGCCGATTCCCCGCGCGCAAACCGGTTCGCCCGCCCGAACGTGCCGAAATCATTGAAACGCACACCCATCTCGCGCATCACCTTGTGCGCCACCGAAGCCGTCATCTGGCGGATGTAGAACGGTTCCTTGACCACGAAGTGATGAATCCCGTGGGTGCTGCCGAAGTTGAAGCAGAACGCCTGCAACGGCCACAGCCACCAGGGATTCAACACCTGTGTCTGTTGCATCACGTTGCCCGGTTCCACGTCACCGTAGTAGTGCATGTTCGAGCTGATGAAATGCAGGCAAAAGGTGCGTAATACGTTCGGGCCGATGATCACCACCGCGGCGATGTCGATGACCTGCATCACCGACAACGTGGTCGCCGACCATTCAATCGGCGCCCCCAGCCAATGGGCGATGCCATTGGCCGCGTGGAAACCGAGGAACACGTACCACGCGCCCCAATGCATCAGCGCCAACGGCGCGTAGACCGTCAACGTGCGCTTGATGATGCTGAATTTATGCGCCCGGGTTTTCGCCCGCAGCATGCGGATGAACGCCGACATCACGTTGTCGCCGACCATCAGCAGCCGGGCAATGCCCCAGGGTTCGCCGTTGGTGATCGCCCGCTCTTCCATGTCGGTTTCCGTGCCGGAGACCTTGTGATGGTTGAGGTGCAGATGACGGCGAATCCATGGGTTGATGGTGCTCGGGCGCGCCAGCCAGACCAGGCCCATCATCAGGTTGTGCGGCACCCGCTGCTTGCGAAAGTACATGCTGTGAATCAGGTCGTGTTCCAGTTCGTGGGTCAGCGAAGCAAAAAAACCGTTGAGCAACAGGCACGCCCACCACGCCAAATGCCCCGTCATGTAGAGCGCCGCCGAACCGATCATCCCGGCCAGCGCGAAGGCCAGAATGCCTGCTCCCAGGGCATCCTGGTGCTTGAGAATCGGGTAGCGCTCGCGCAATTGGACCCCCTTGGCCAGCACCACTTCACGAATATGCGCCGAGCGTTGAGCAACATTCAGTCGCTGGGGACTTGCAGAAGTACCGTGCATGCTTCCATCCTCTGGTTATTGATGTTCGCATCCTGCCCGCTGCATCCTCTCGTAGCGGTAGCCGTGAACGCCAACCTGTTGACCGGAAGCGCCAATCAGCATGACTGAACCGACCTCCCTCGCCAGCTGGACCCGCGCATTGCGCAAGCAGCTCGACGCCCTGGGCCTCGACAGCACGGCGTTGTGCCAGCAAGCCGGGCTCGACCCACAACTGATGGACGACCCGAACGCGCGCTACCCGTTGTCCGGCACCACACGCCTGTGGGAACTCGCAGTGCAGGTCAGCGGCGACCCGGCGATTGGTTTGCGCGTCTCACGGTTCGTCAGCCCCACCACGTTTCACGCCCTGGGTTATGCGCTAGTGGCCAGCGGCAGTTTGCGCGAGGTGTTCGAGCGCATCGTGCGTTATCACCAGGTGGTCAGTGATGCGCTGGAGCTGGAGCTGACCCGCGCTGAAGACCGCTACCACTTCCGCCTGAAAATCCCGCCGGGCAATCCCGCCCCGGCCTACGAAGCCATCGATGCCTTCACTGCGATTTACGTGCGCACTTGCCGCAATCGCCTGGGCCGCGACTATGCCCCGCTGGCGGTGTACCTGCGTCGCCCGGAACCGGCGGACGCGCACCAATGGCACAAGGTGTTCCGCTCACCGGTTTATTTTTCCACCGATGAAGACCGGTTGGAGTTCGCGCTGGCTGATTTCGACAGTCATCTGGACGACGCCAACCCGGAACTGGCCGAACACAATGAAACCGTACTCAAGCGCACCCTGGCGCAGCTCAAGCCGTTGACCTGGGAGCGCAAGGTACGCGATGCCATCGAAGAGCAATTGCCGGAAGGTGAACCCAGCGCCGAACACATCGCCAAGGCCTTGCATCTGAGCCTGCGCAGCTTGCAGCGGCACTTGGCTGACGAGGGATGTCGGTTCGATACGCTGCTCAACGAAAGCCGCGAAAACCTGGCGCTGTTGCACCTGCGCGATCCACAGGTGTCGTTGAGCGAGATCAGTTATCTGTTGGGGTTTGCCGATACCAGCAGTTTCAGCCGCGCTTTCAAACGCTGGACCGGGATGACACCGGGGCAGTTTCGGGATGGGTTGAGCTGAGGGATCAGGAGTTTGGGTTGCCTGGTCTGGCCTCTTCGCGAGCAGGCTCGCTCCCACAGGGTTCGGGTTCTCCACATCCACTGTG
>NZ_JBSVWS010000128.1:0-17539 GCF_054071155.1 Pseudomonas sp. SDO5532_S415
GAGATCGCCTTTCCAATGTGGGAGCCAGCCTGCTGGCGATGAGGTCCTGTCAGGCACCGCGAATATCAGGTGAACTCGAACGTATCCGCATCCAGATTCGCAGGAAACCGCTGCCGGTAAGCCGCCAGTTCCGCCGCATCCAGCACCACCTTGAATACCCCATCCGCCTCCCCCGCGCTGAGCAATGTCTCACCCTGGAAATCCAGCACCTGGCTGTCACCGGTGTAGGCAAAGCCTTTGCCGTCGGTGCCGACGCGGTTCACCGCCGCCACGTAGCACAGGTTCTCGATCGCCCGTGCCGGCAGCAAGCGGTTCCAGTGCTGTCGCCGCGCGCCCGGCCAATTGGCGGTATACAACAGCAGGTCGGTGTCCTGGGCATCGCGGCTCCACACCGGGAAGCGCAGGTCGTAGCAAATCAGCGGTCGCACCCGCCAGCCCTTGAGCTCGAACTGCACCTGACGCTCGCCGGGGGTGTAGTGATTGTGCTCGCCGGCCATACGGAACAGGTGCCGCTTGTCGTAGTGCAGCACCTCGCCGTCCGGCCGCGCCCATAACAGGCGATTGCGATGACTGCCATCGGCGACCTGAATAATGACGCTACCGGTAATCACCGCATCGAGCTTCGCCGCCTGAGTCCGCAACCATTTGCTGGTGGGGCCGTTTTCCGCCTCGGCCAGCGTCTCGGACTCCATGGAGAAACCGGTGGTGAACATCTCCGGCAGGATGATCAGGTCAGCGCCACGAGCCTGTTCGAGCAGCCGCTCGAAATGCTCCAGATTGGCCTGGCGGTCGTGCCAGGCCAGGGTTGTCTGGATCAGCGCAACGGTCAGCTTCGGCAATGCACTCAGATCACGCATAGTTTTTCCGCCGCTTCACGCAGGGTCTCCTCGCGCTTGGCAAAACACAGCCGCACAAGGCGCTGGCCTTCGGGCGGAGTATGGTAGAACACCGAGATCGGAATGCTGGCGACGCCGTGTTCGCGGGTCATCCACAGCGCCATTTCGACATCATTGAGGTCCGGGCGGATCTGCGAGTAGTCGACCAACTGGAAATACGTACCCGCCACCCGCGTGAAACTGAAACGCGACGGTGCCAGCAGATCGCAGAACAAGTCGCGCTTGGCCTGATAAAAACCTGGCAATTCTTCGACGTGCTCCGGGTGCTCGGCCATGTAATCGGCCAGGGCATATTGCAGCGGGGTCACGCCGCAGAAACTGACGTACTGGTGCACCTTGCGCAGCTCGGCCGTCAGGGCTGGCGGCGCGACCACGTAGCCGGTTTTCCAGCCGGTGACGTGGTAGGTCTTGCCGAAGGAACTGACCACGAAAGCGCGCTGATACAGTTCTTCATGGGCCAGCACGCTGACGTGAGGCACGCCGTCGTACACCAGGTGTTCGTAAACTTCGTCGCTGATCACATAGATGTCGCGATCGCGGATCAACGCTGCCAACTGATCCAGTTCGGCACGACTGATCAGCGCACCGCTGGGGTTGTGCGGGGTATTGAGGATAATCATCCGCGTGCGAGGGCTCAGGGCTTCGGCGAGTTTCTCGAAGTCGATACTGAAATCCTTCACGCCCAATTGCACATGCACACAGCGCCCACCGGCCAGCTCCACCGAAGGTTCGTAACTGTCATAGGCCGGATCGAACACGATGACTTCGTCACCGCTGTGGATTACGGCCTGGATGGCACAGAAGATCGCCTGGGTCGCGCCGGGAGTGACCGTCACCTCGTGGTCGGCATCGACGTTGACGCCATAGCTACGGGTAATTTTGGCCGCAATCTGCTGACGCAGGGCCGGCAGGCCGGTCATGGGCGAGTACTGGTTGTGGCCACTGGCGATGTGTCGACCGACCGCGTCACGCAGGGCTTGCGGGCCGTCGAAATCGGGAAAACCCTGGGACAGATTAAGCGCCCCGGTCTGCGCCGCGAGCTGAGACATCTGAGTGAAGATAGTGATGCCGACATTCGGCAGCTTACTGGTGATCATCGGTGATTCCCTGCTCTACACCCGGCTCTAACGGCGGCGCGGGAGAGCCCGAGGATAGCCCATCCGGCGTCCATAAAAAAAGGGCGCCAATAGCGCCCTTCTTCTAATAACCAACACATAACCCTGTGGCGAGGGAGCTTGCTCCCGCTCGGCTGCGCAGCAGTCGCAAATCAGTCGATACGTTCTAACTGAACGATCTCGGTTGCAGATAATAGGACCGCTTCGCGGTCCAGCGGGAGCAAGCTCCCTCGCCACAACAAGTCCGCTCCCACAGGGGTGAGGCAAGCCTTGAATCAGCGCTTGTCGCGGCGCTTCTTGTCGGCCTTCTTGTGGTGCGACATCAAGCGGCGCTTCTTGTTGACCTGGCGGTCGGTCAGCGAGTTCTTGTTGCCTTCGTACGGGTTCTCGCCGCCCTTGAACTCGATGCGGATCGGCGTACCGACCAGCTTCAAGACACGGCGATAAGTGTTTTCCAGGTAACGCACGTAAGACTTCGGCACCTTCTCGATCTGGTTACCGTGGATCACGATGATCGGCGGGTTCGCACCACCCAGGTGGGCGTAACGCAGCTTGATCCGGCGGTTGTTGACCATCGGCGGTGCGTGCTCGCCAACCGCGTCTTCCAGGATCTGGGTCAGGCGGTTGGTCGGCCAGCGGGTGACCGCGGACTTGAACGAGTTCTGCACCGAGGCGTAGAGGTTGCCCACGCCAGTGCCGTGCAGTGCCGAGATGAAGTGGATGTCGGCATAGTCAACGAAGAACAGGCGACGCTGCAGCTCGACCTTCACGAAGTCACGCTCGCTCGGCGTCATGCCGTCCCACTTGTTGATCGCGATGACCAGCGCACGACCCGACTCAATGGCAAAGCCCAGCAGGTTGAGGTCGTGGTCTACCACGCCTTCGCGGGCGTCCATCACGAAGATCACCACGTTGGCGTCTTTGATGGCTTGCAGGGTTTTGACCACGGAGAATTTTTCGACTTCTTCGTGGATCTTGCCGCGCTTGCGCACACCGGCGGTGTCGATCAGCGTGTACTTCTCGTCGTTACGCTCGAACGGGATGTAGATACTGTCGCGGGTGGTGCCGGGTTGGTCATACACGATCACCCGGTCTTCACCGAGCATGCGGTTGACCAGGGTCGACTTGCCGACGTTCGGCCGGCCGATGATGGCGATCTTGATCCCGTCTTTTTCGCTCGGGCCAGGAATGCGCTTGGCTTCCTCGCCTTCTGCAACGTCCTCTTCCTCGCCTTCTTCCAGCTCGTCTTCGTCTTTCGGGAATTCACTCAGTGCCGCTTCCAGCAACTGGGTGATGCCGCGACCGTGGGCGCCGGCGATCGGGATCGCGTGGCCCATGCCCAACGGGGCGAATTCGGCGCGGGCCATTTCCGGGTCGATGTTGTCGACCTTGTTGGCAACCACGTGAGAACGCTTGTTACGTTTGCGCAAATGCTCGGCGATCATCTGGTCGGCGGCGGTGAAACCGGCCTTGGCATCTACCAGGAACAGCACTACATCCGCTTCTTCAATGGCCAGCAGCGACTGCTCGGCCATTTTTTCGTCCATACCATGCTCGTCACCGGAGATACCGCCGGTGTCGATCAGAATGTAGGAACGCCCTTGCCACTTGGCCTCACCGTACTGGCGATCACGGGTCAGACCGGACAAGTCGCCGACGATGGCGTCGCGAGTCCTGGTCAGGCGGTTGAACAAGGTGGACTTGCCGACGTTCGGTCGGCCCACCAGGGCGATTACGGGAACCATGCGGCTCTCCACTTCGTTATTTCAGAAAATACAAAAGCCGCTGCGAGGCAGCGGCTGGTGCTCGGGGCAACACTGTGCGCTTGTCTGTGGGAGCGAGCCTGCTCGCGAAAAACGCCAGGGCACCGCGTTTATTCAGGACGCAAACGTAATCGTTGACGTCCATCGCGAGCAGGCTCGCTCCCACATTCATACCCGCAAGTGAAGCAGCCTGAGGTGGTTAACCCCAAGCATAGTTCTTACTTAATGGTCAGGGCTTCCAGTTTGCCGCTGTTGCCATAGACATAAATCGTGTCACCCACCACCAGCGGACGGGCACGCAGGCCGTCGCTGTCGATGCGTTCGCGGCCGACGAAACGGCCGTCCACCTGGCTCAGCAGGTGCAGGTAACCTTCCAGGTCACCGACTGCAACGTAGCTGGAGAACACTTCCGGGGCCGACAGTTGACGGCGGGCCAGCGAATCGTTGCTCCACAGGGCAGTGGTGGAACGTTCGTCGACACCTTCAACGGTACCCGAAGACAGGCTCACGTAGACGCTGCCGAAACCCTGGGCGACACCGGCGTAGCTGGAAGCATCACGCTGCCACAGCTGCCGACCGCTTTGCAGGTCCAGTGCCGCAACGCGACCCTGGTAGCTCGCGACATAAATCGTTTCGCCGGACAACAGCAGGCCGCCGTCGATGTCGACAACGCGCTCCAGTTCCGAACGGCCTTGCGGGATCGCTACACGCTGTTCCCATACCGGCACGCCGTTGGAAATGTCGAGAGCGACCACTTTACCGGTCGACAGGCCAGCCACCGCGAGGCGGTTGGTGACGATCGGCGCGCTGGTACCGCGCAGGGTCAATACGGCAGGCGTGCTGTCATACAACCAGCGCTGGTTGCCGGTCGCGGCGTCCAGGCCGATCAGACGGTCGTCCTGGGTCTGAACCACAACCACATCACCGTTGTTGGCCGGCGGTGCGAGGACTTCGCTGGACACCCGGGAGCGCCATTTCTCTTCGCCGCTGATGGCATCCAGGGCAACGATCTCACCCTTGGTCGTACCGACCGTCAGCAGACCGTAAGCGACGCCAACGGCGCCGGAAACAGGCAGTTCGAGATCTTTCTTCCACTTGACGTCGCCGTTGCTGCGATCCATCGCCATCACCACACCGGTTACATCGGCGGCATAGATGGTGCTGCCATCGATCGCCGGTACCAGCATGTTGTAGGTTTCGCCCTGACCGTCACCGATCGAACGACTCCACTGCTTTTGCAGAACCACTTCTTCCTTGAAATCGGTCAACTCGGCCGGTGGCAGTTCTTTCTTGCTGTTGCTGCTGCAACCTGCGGCCAAAATGGCCAGGGTCAGCAATGCTGCATGTTTCCAACGGATCACGTCACGCATCCCCTTTGGCCAGGTCGTCCAGCTTGATTTGTAGGCCACCGACCGCCGCTTCATCCGACAGTGCCGCCTTGGCTTTTTGATACGCCGCGTGCGCTTCATCGGTACGACCCAGCTGCACCAGCAGGTCGCCCTTGAGTTCTTCGCGAGTGGCCAGGAAGGCCTTGTCGGCATCGCCTTCGAGCAGTTTCAGGGCCTCATCGGCCTTGTTCTGCGCGCCCAGCACCTGCGCCAGGCGCTGACGGGCGATTTCGCCCAGTGCCGGGTTGGCCGGTTTGTCGGCAATGGCTTTCAGTTCGCTGGCTGCGTCATCCAGCTTACCGCTGTCGACGGCGACTTTCGCCACGAACAGGCTGCCGTATTGCGCATAGGCGCTGCCGCCGAATTCGCTGTTGAGCTTGGCTGCGAGGTCCGAAACACGGGCCGCGTCAGGCTTGCCGTCCGGCGTCAGTGTGGTCTCCAGCAATTGCTGGTAGAGCACCGAGGCGCCTTGCGACTGGTTGTTCTGATACTTCTGGAACGCCTGCCAGCCGAACACGATAACCAGCGCCAACAGGCCGCCAGTGACCAGGGGCTTGCCGTTGCGTGACCACCATTCCTTCAAATCCGCCAGGTTTTCGTCTTCGGTACTCGACACCCCAATACTCCTTAATCGCTAAATCGGCTGTTAAGACAGCGTCAACCCTGCACGACGCAGGTGGCCAGGTGTGCAGCAAGCGCATCCCAGGCAATGCTTTGTTGTTCGCCCTGGCCACGCAGGGGTTTGAAACCTACCACTTGCTGGGCCATCTCGTCGTCACCGAGGATCAATGCATACAACGCACCGCTCTTGTCGGCTTTCTTGAACTGGCTTTTAAAGCTGCCGGCGCCGGCATTCACTTGCAGGCGCAGGTTGGGCAATTGGTCACGCACACGCTCGGCCAGGGCCAGGCCGGCCAGCTCGGCTTCTTCACCGAAGGCGCAGAGGTAGACGTCGACCTGACGGGAGATCTCTTCCGGGATCTGCTCGAGGGTTTCGAGCAGCAGGACCAGGCGCTCGATGCCCATGGCGAAACCGACACCCGCGGTCGGCTTGCCACCCATCTGCTCGACCAGGCCGTCGTAACGACCACCGGCACACACGGTGCCCTGGGCGCCCAGTTTGTCGGTGACCCACTCGAAAACGGTCTTGCTGTAGTAATCCAGCCCGCGAACCAGCTTCGGGTTGATCACGTAAGGAATGCCGGCAGCGTCCAGACGAGCCTTGAGGCCCTCGAAGTGCACGCGGGACTCTTCGTCGAGGTAATCGGCCATTTTCGGCGCATCGACCAGAATCGCCTGCGTCTCGGCGTTCTTGGTGTCCAGTACCCGCAACGGGTTGGTCTTCAGGCGACGCTGGCTGTCTTCGTCCAGCTTGTCCAGGTGCCCGGACAGGAACTCGACCAGCGCTTCGCGATAACGGCCACGGGACTCGCTGGTGCCCAGGCTGTTGAGCTCGAGCTTGACCGCATCGCGAATACCCAGCTCGCCCCACAGGCGCCAGGTCAGCACGATCAGTTCTGCGTCGATGTCCGGACCGTCGAGGTTGAACACCTCGACACCGATCTGGTGGAACTGGCGATAACGACCTTTCTGCGGCCGCTCGTGGCGGAACATCGGGCCGATGTACCAGAGCTTCTGCACCTGGCCACCGCCAGTGATGCCGTGTTCGAGCACTGCACGCACGCACGCCGCGGTACCCTCGGGACGCAGGGTCAGGGAATCGCCGTTGCGGTCGTCGAAGGTGTACATCTCTTTTTCGACGATATCGGTCACTTCACCGATGGAGCGCTTGAACAGCTCGGTGAACTCGACGATCGGCATGCGGATCTGCTTGTAACCGTAGTTATCCAGCAGACGCGAAACTTTGCCTTCGAAATGACGCCACAGCGGGGTCTGTTCGGGCAGGATGTCGTTCATGCCACGAATGGCTTGCAGAGACTTGCTCACAAAAATTCCTTAATTCGTTCGATCAGCCGCGCGCGATAACGGCAGCGTCAGCTTCGACCTTTTCGGCCGCTTTCTGGCGGATCAAGCGTTCAAGCTCATCCACCAGATTGTCATTCGTCAGTTTCTGCGACGGCTTGCCGTCGATGTAAATCAGGTTTGGCGTGCCGCCGGTCAAGCCGATATGGGCTTCCTTGGCTTCACCCGGTCCGTTGACCACGCAACCGATGACTGCGACATCCAGCGGCACCAGCAGGTCTTCGAGGCGCCCTTCCAGCTCGTTCATGGTCTTGACCACATCGAAGTTCTGCCGCGAGCAGCTCGGGCAGGCGATGAAGTTGATGCCACGGGAACGCAGGTGAAGGGATTTGAGAATGTCGTAGCCGACTTTCACTTCCTCGACCGGGTCGGCCGCCAACGAGATGCGAATAGTATCGCCAATCCCTTCGGCGAGCAGCATACCGAGGCCCACGGCGGATTTCACCGTGCCTGAACGCAAACCACCGGCTTCGGTGATGCCCAGGTGCAGCGGCTGGACGATTTCCTTGGCCAGCAGGCGGTAGGCTTCGACGGCCATGAACACGTCGGAGGCTTTCACGCTGACCTTGAAGTCCTGGAAATTCAGGCGTTCAAGGTGCTCGACATGGCGCAAGGCCGACTCGACCAGCGCGGCCGGGGTCGGCTCGCCGTATTTCTTTTGCAGGTCTTTTTCCAGGGAGCCGGCGTTGACGCCGATGCGAATCGGAATCCCGCGATCACGGGCGGCATCGACCACGGCGCGTACGCGATCTTCGCGACCGATGTTGCCCGGGTTGATACGCAGGCAGTCGACACCCAGCTCGGCGACGCGCAACGCAATGCGGTAGTCGAAATGGATATCGGCCACCAATGGCACCTTGACCAGTTGCTTGATCTTGCCGAAGGCCTCGGCGGCGTCCATGTCCGGTACGGATACCCGCACGATATCGACGCCAGCCGCTTCCAGACGATTGATCTGCGCCACGGTGGCCGCGACATCGTTAGTGTCGCTGTTGGTCATGCTCTGCACAGCGATAGGCGCATCGCCGCCAACAGGCACGTTACCGACCCAGATCTTGCGCGATTCGCGACGTTTGATTGGAGATTCGCCGTGCATGACTTATTGACCCAACTTCAGGCGAGCAGTCTCGCCACTGGTGAACGGAGCAACATCGACCGACTGGCCGTTGTAGCTGACCTGCGCGCCACGGGCGAAGCCCAGGCGGACGGCAAACGGTGGCTTGCCGCTGACGGAAAGGCTATCGCCTTTACGCTTGAGACCACTGAACAACACCTTGCCGCTGCCATCGGTCACTTGCGTCCAGCAATCGGCGGTGAATTGCAGTTGAACCTGACCCTGGCCGGCCACCGGAGCCGCTGCCGGAGCTGGCGTCGCAGCCGCTTGCGCCGGAACGCTCGGGGCAATCGGTGCAGTGACTGCCGGGGCCGGTACGGCGGGAACTGCCGGGGCCGGAGTCGCAGGCGTCGCGACAACCGCAGCCGTACTGTGCGCCGGTGCAGCTGGCGCTGGTGCTGGTGATACAGGCGCTGCGGGTTCAGTCGCTTGAGCATCCGCCGGTGCTTCAGCCGCGGTCTCGGCTTGCGGCAATGCCAGAGCGGTGGTGTTTTCAGCCTGACCTTCCGCGACAGCCTGGTCTTCCGGCTCGTCCAGAGGATGAATCTGGGTGGTGCCGTCGGCGCCTTCGACTTCCACGTGTTCAGGGCTCAGGCTGATCAGGTCCTTGGTGCGCAGCGAGGTTTGATCCTGCCACCAGACAAAACCACCACCGATCACCGCCACCAGCAGCAACAGGCTGACAACACGCAAGATGGTGTGGGAAACCCGAACCGGTTCTTCGATACGACCCAAGCTATGCACGCTGCTGCCCTGGGAGTCGGTACCGGTGGATTGATCGAACTGCTGGACCAGAACGGCCTGGTCCATGCCGAGCAATTTGGCATAGGCGCGAATATAGCCGCGAGCAAAGGTGTGCCCAGGCAGCTTGTCGAATTCGCCGGCTTCCAGATTGCTCAGGGAGTTGACGGTGAGGTTGAGCTTGAGAGCCACTTCGGCCAGCGACCAGCCATTGCTTTCGCGGGCCTGGCGCAGGGTCTCACCGGGGTTAACGCGATTCGCTGCTACAACTTCGGGATGCGCCGCTTTCATCATTGCTCCGACAGGTATTGCTGATATTCCGGTGTACCGGGATAGAGTCGTTTTAATTGCAGGCCTGCACTTGCGGCCTTGTCGCGATCTTCAAACACTTTTGCCAGCCGAACGCCGAGCAATAGACTACGTGCATTTTGCTCGGCGAGCAGACTAAAACGATCGTAGTAGTCACGCGCGGGCACATAATGCCTGTCTTCGTAAGACAACTCAGCCATTTCCAGCAATGCGCGTGGTTGTTGGCGATTCAAACGCAGGGCTTTTTCCAGTTGCTGCTGGGCCAACTCCCGCTGGCCAAGCATCGAAGCGGTCATGCCCAGGTTCTCGAACACTCGCGATCGCTCAGGATACAGGGTATCGGCGGCGGCCTGTTCAAAGCGCTCGTAGGCTTCCTTGTAACGTTTTTGCTCGAAAAGAAAACTGCCGTAGTTATTGAGGATTCGCGCATCGGCGGGACGGGAAGACAGCGCCTTGCGAAAATGCTGGTCGGCCAGTTCCGGCTCCATCTCGGCCTGGAACACCAGCCCCAGCGCCGCGTTGGCGTCCGGATCCGCAGCATCCAGTTCCAGGGCTTTCTTCAGCGGTACTTTGGCCCGTTCGGTCATGCCCTGTTGCAGATAACCGATACCCAGCTGCACATACGCCTCACGCGCTTCGTCGCGGCCCTTGCTGGTCTTCATCGGGTTGTAATCGCCCGAAAGCACACAGCCAGCGCAGAGGCTGGCCAATAGCAAAAGCAGCGCAAAGCGCAGGGACATAGAGATCCTCTCTTGGTTACTTATTCGCGGCGCTCGAAGCAATATCGTTCTCGGCGCTCAATTCACGCACCGCGATATAACGTTCGCTGCGACGGGTGCGATCCAGCACCTGCCCTACCAGTTGACCACAAGCGGCGTCGATGTCTTCACCACGGGTGGTGCGGACAGTGACGTTGAAACCGGCATGATGAAGCTGATCCTGGAACCGACGAATGGCGTTGTTGCTCGGCCGCTCGTACCCGGAGTGCGGGAACGGGTTGAAAGGTATCAGGTTGATCTTGCATGGGATGTTCTTGAGCAACTCGATCATCTCGACCGCGTGCTCGACCTTGTCGTTCACGTCCTTGAGCAAGGTGTACTCGATGGTCAGCACGCGCTTTTCGCCCAGGGACGACATGTAGCGCTGGCACGACTCGAGGAGCATCTTAAGCGGATACTTCTTGTTGATCGGCACCAATTGGTTACGCAATGCGTCATTCGGTGCGTGCAGGGACAACGCCAGGGAGACGTCGATGTGCTTGGACAGCTCATCGATCATCGGTACCACGCCCGAGGTGGACAGGGTCACGCGGCGCTTGGAAATGCCGTAGCCCAGGTCATCCATCATCAGATGCATGGCGGCAATGACGTTGTCGAAGTTCAGCAGCGGCTCACCCATGCCCATCATCACCACGTTGGTGATGGCACGGTCGACGGTCGCCGGGACGCTGCCAAAGGATTTGTTGGCAATCCACACCTGGCCAATGACTTCGGCGGCGGTGAGGTTGCTGTTGAAGCCTTGCTTGCCGGTGGAGCAGAAACTGCAATCCAGGGCACAGCCTGCCTGGGACGAAACGCACAAGGTGCCGCGCTTGCCCTGGGGAATGTACACGGTCTCGACGCAGCTGCCGGACGCCACGCGCACCACCCACTTGCGGGTGCCGTCGCTGGAGATGTCCTCGCTGACCACTTCCGGACCGCGAACTTCAGCAACAGCCTTGAGCTTTTCGCGCAAGGCCTTGCTGACGTTCGTCATGGCGTCGAAATCATCGACGCCAAAGTGGTGAATCCATTTCATTACCTGACCGGCACGGAAACGCTTCTCCCCGATTGAGTCGAAGAATTTTTCCATTTCCGACTGGGTGAGACCCAGCAGGTTGGTTTTAACAGTCGATGTAGTCATGGATTCACCTTCACTCTTAAGCCAATGCTTAGCGAGTGGTTACTTCAGTAGCTGCGAAGAAGTACGAGATTTCGCGAGCGGCAGCGGCTTCGGAGTCCGAGCCGTGTACAGCGTTGGCGTCGATGGATTCAGCGAAGTCAGCACGGATGGTGCCGGCAGCAGCTTCTTTAGGGTTGGTAGCGCCCATCAGCTCACGGTTCAGAGCGATAGCGTTTTCGCCTTCCAGAACCTGAACGACAACCGGACCGGAGATCATGAAAGCAACCAGGTCACCGAAGAAACCGCGCTCTTTGTGCTCAGCGTAGAAGCCTTCGGCTTCGGCTTTGGACAGCTGCTTCAGTTTCGAAGCTACAACGCGCAGGCCTGCTTTTTCGAAACGGGTGGTGATCTCGCCGATCACGTTTTTAGCAACGGCGTCAGGCTTGATGATGGAGAAAGTACGTTGAACAGCCATGATGTAACTCCAGAAACGGTAATTTGCGAAAAATTAAACCCGCGAATTATACGCGGGTTCTTGGGTATTGCCTAACCTGCAGCGTGGCTCAGTCGCGTTCTTCGATCCAGTGGGCCTGAATGGCCTCCAGGATCTTTTCGCCACAATGATCAGGGTGATCGTCGAACTCGGGCAATTCCATCACCCATTTGCGCAGATCGACGAAGTTGACCGACATAGGATCTACATCGGGCTTGGTTTCAGCCAGCTGGATCGCGATTTCCAGCACATCAGTCCACTTGAGACTCATGACAATTCCTTGAATCAGTGCGGCGCTTCGGCTGCGTGGTTGAGCGAGTATTTCGGAATTTCGACGGTCAGGTCTTCAGTCCCGACCTTGGCCTGACAGCCCAGGCGCGACTGAGCTTCCAGTCCCCAGGCCTTGTCAAGATAGTCCTCTTCCAGCTCATCGGCTTCTTCCAGCGAGTCAAAACCCTCACGGATGATGCAGTGGCAGGTGGTACAGGCGCAGACGCCGCCACAGGCACTTTCCATCTCGATGTGGTGCTCATGGGCCAGCTCGAGGATGGACGTACCGGTCTCAGCCTCCACGACCATGCCTTCCGGGCAAAACTTTTCGTGTGGCAGAAAAATGACCTGCGGCATCGTTATTCCTCAATCTCATTCAGGTTGCGCCCCGCCAGCGCGGCTTTCACCGTCGAGTCCAGGCGGCGGGCAGCAAAGGCATCGGTCACTTGCGACAGACGCTTGGTCTGCTGCTCGATGGCGTAACCATCGGTACCTTTCATCAGTTCGGTCAGTTCCTGCACCTGCAGCTCGATGACCATGCGTTCATCGGCATCGAGCAGGCGCTCGCCGTCGGCTTCCAGGGCGGCCTGCACCGCTTCGATCAGACGCTGGGCATCGACCTGCTGCTCACGCAGCACGCGGGCCACCTTGTCGTCGTTGGCGTGCTGGAACGAATCCTTGAGCATCTTGGCGATTTCGCCGTCGGTCAGACCGTAGGACGGCTTGACCTGGATGCTGGCCTCGACACCCGAGCCCAGCTCGCGAGCGGAGACGCTCAGCAGACCATCGGCATCGACCTGGAAGGTCACGCGAATCTTCGCCGCACCGGCAACCATCGCCGGAATGCCACGCAATTCGAAGCGCGCCAGGGAGCGACAGTCGCTGATCAGCTCGCGCTCACCCTGCAATACGTGGATTGCCATGGCCGACTGGCCATCTTTATAGGTGGTGAAATCCTGGGCGCGGGCGACGGGAATGGTGGTGTTGCGCGGAATCACCTTCTCCATCAGACCGCCCATGGTTTCCAGCCCCAGGGACAACGGAATCACGTCAAGCAGCAGCAATTCACTGCCATCGCGCTTGTTGCCGGCCAGGGTATCGGCCTGGATCGCGGCACCGATGGCCACCACTTGATCCGGATCGATTTCAGTCAGCGGCTGGCGACCAAAAGCTTCGGCAACGGCGTCGCGAACACGCGGGACGCGAGTCGAACCGCCGACCATGACCACCGCGTGCACCTCTTCCAGCTCGACACCGGAGTCACGAACGGCGCGGCGACAGGCTTTCAGGCTGCGGGCAACCATTGGCTCGATCAGCGCATTGAAGGCTTCACGGGTCAGCTCGGCTTTCCAGTCGCCATACGCGACTTCAACCGACGCCGCGTTGGTCAGCGCCTCTTTGGCCGCGCAAGCGGTTTGCAGCAGATTGCGTTGCGCACCCGGATCCAGGTCGGCTGACAAACCGGCACTCTCGATGATCCAGCCAGCAATGGCGTGGTCGAAGTCATCGCCACCCAGGGCACTGTCGCCGCCGGTGGCCAGCACTTCGAAGACACCGCCGGTCAGACGCAGAATCGAGATATCGAACGTACCACCGCCCAGGTCATAAATCGCCACCAGGCCTTCGGCATGCTGATCCAGGCCATAAGCCACCGCCGCTGCCGTCGGCTCGTTGAGCAAACGCAGCACATTAAGGCCGGCCAGTTTGGCCGCGTCCTTGGTGGCTTGACGCTGAGCGTCGTCGAAATAGGCCGGAACGGTGATGACCGCACCCACCAGCTCACCACCGAGGGTGGCTTCGGCACGCTGGCGCAAGACCTTGAGGATATCCGCCGAGACTTCGACCGGGCTTTTCGGGCCCTGGATCGTGTCGATGAACGGCATGTGCGACTCGCCACCGACAAAGCGGTATGGCAGTTGCTCGCCCAATTGCTTGACGTCGGACAGACCACGACCCATCAAGCGCTTGACCGACAGCACGGTGTTCAAGGGATCGGTGGCGGCAGCCAGCCTGGCCGACTCGCCGACTTCGACGCGATCGGCGTGATAGCGCACGGCAGACGGCAGGATAACCTGCCCTTCTGCGTCGGCCAGAGGCTCGGAAAGTCCACTGCGCAATGCAGCGACCAGCGAATTGGTAGTGCCCAAGTCGATCCCCACAGCCAGACGACGCTGGTGCGGTTGAGGACTTTGGCCGGGTTCGGCGATCTGCAGTAGGGCCATCGTTATCAGGACTTATCTGTATATCAGGCGTGCGACCGGAGCGGCACTGGGTTAATCGTCGAGGCGCTCTTCTAATTGGCGCACTTCGTAGGTGAGCTTGTCGAGGAACTGCATGCGCCGCATCAGGCGTTCGGCCCGTTCACGTTGCGCGGCATCGTTCCAGCAAGCTGCGAAGCTTTGGTTCAGTTCATCCTGGGCAGTCTTCAACCGGCGCTTGAACGCGGCAACGCCCGACAAGTCGGCGCTGTCCTGCAGGTCCTCGAGCTCTTCGCGCAACTCCATCTGTTGCAGAAGAAACTCCGGGTCATGCACCGTGACCTCCAGCGGCAGCTCGCCACCATTCAAGGCGAGCAGGTATCGCGCGCGCTTGGGGGGACTCTTGAGCGTCTGGTAGGCCTCGTTGAGGCTCGCGGATTGCTCTAGCGCCAGCCGTTGCTCACGCTCGGAGGCGTCAGCAAAGCGGTCCGGATGAACGCTGCGCGCCAGCTCGCGGTAACGCGAAGCCAGCTGATCGAGGTCCAGATTGAAACTCGGCTGCAGCTCAAATAAAGCGAAATGACAAGGAGTACCCACGAGCAGCCTCAGATATTGAAGCTTTCGCCGCAGCCACATTCACCGCGCACGTTGGGGTTGTTGAACTTGAAGCCTTCGTTCAACCCTTCCTTGACGAAATCGAGCTCGGTGCCGTCCAGGTAGGCCAGGCTTTTCGGGTCGATGATCACTTTTTCGCCGTGACTTTCGAACACCTGATCCTCTGCAACCACCTCGTCGACAAACTCCAGCACGTAGGCAAGGCCGGAACAGCCTGTGGTGCGAACACCCAGGCGAATCCCCTCACCTTTGCCGCGCCCGTCGAGGGAGCGTCGCACGTGTCGAGCAGCCGCTTCTGTCATGCTGATAGCCATCGGTGACTCCTTACTCGTCGCCAAATCCTGAAAGTCAGATCAAGCCTTTCTTCTGCTTGTAATCGCGAACGGCCGCCTTGATGGCGTCTTCAGCGAGCACGGAGCAGTGAATTTTCACTGGCGGCAGGGCCAGTTCTTCAGCCAGCTGAGTGTTCTTGATGGTTTCTGCCTCGTCCAGCGTCTTGCCCTTCATCCACTCAGTGGCCAGGGAGCTGGAAGCGATGGCCGAACCGCAGCCATAGGTCTTGAACTTGGCATCTTCGATGATGCCGGCGTCGTTGACCTTGATCTGCAGGCGCATCACGTCGCCGCAAGCCGGCGCGCCGACCATGCCGGTGCCGACATCAGGATCTTCCGCGTCCATCTTGCCGACGTTGCGCGGGTTTTCGTAGTGGTCGATGACCTTTTCGCTGTAAGCCATGGTTCTTAATCCTCACTCATCAGAGAGTCGCTCTTAAAGCCCCGGAACCTGGGTCCGCAGGGCTGGTTCGCGGCGACTTGAAATCAGTGTGCCGCCCACTCGATTTTCGAAATGTCGACACCGTCTTTGTACATGTCCCACAGCGGCGACAGAGCGCGCAGCTTGGTAACGGCCTCGCAGACTTTCTGCGCGGCGTAGTCGATTTCTTCTTCGGTGGTGAAGCGGCCGAAGGTGAAACGGATCGAGCTGTGTGCCAGTTCATCGTTGCGGCCCAGGGCGCGCAGCACGTAGGAAGGCTCAAGCGATGCCGAGGTGCAAGCCGAACCGGACGAAACCGCCAGATCCTTGAGCGCCATGATCAGCGACTCGCCTTCAACGTAGTTGAAGCTCAGGTTCAGGTTGTGCGGAACGCGGGCGGTCAGGCTGCCGTTGACGTACAGCTCTTCCAGGTGCTCGACCTGCTTGTAGAAGCGGTCGCTCAGGGCCTTGATGCGTGCGTTCTCGGCAGCCATGTCTTCCTTGGCCACGCGGAAGGCTTCGCCCATGCCGACGATCTGGTGGGTCGCCAGGGTGCCGGAGCGCATGCCGCGCTCGTGACCGCCGCCGTGCATGGTCGCTTCGATGCGCACACGCGGCTTGCGGCTCACGTACAGGGCGCCGATGCCTTTAGGGCCATAAGTCTTGTGGGCGGAGAACGACATCAGGTCGACTTTCAGCTTCTGCAGGTCGATCTCGACCTTGCCGGTGGACTGAGCGGCGTCGACGTGGAACAGGATGCCTTTGGAGCGGGTCAGCTCGCCGATGGCGGCGATGTCGTTGACGGTGCCGATTTCGTTGTTCACGTGCATGACCGAAACCAGGATGGTGTCGTCGCGCAGCTCGGCTTCGACCATCTCCGGAGTCACCAGTCCGTCGGTACGAGGCTCGATGTAGGTGACTTCGAAACCTTCACGCTCCAGTTGGCGCATGGTGTCCAGGACAGCCTTGTGCTCGATCTTGGTGGTGATCAGGTGCTTGCCTTTGGTGGCGTAGAAATGTGCCGCACCCTTGATTGCCAGGTTGTCGGATTCGGTGGCACCGGAGGTCCAGACGATTTCGCGCGGGTCGGCATTGACCAGGTCGGCCACCTGACGACGGGCGTTTTCGACGGACTCTTCAGCTTTCCAGCCGAACACGTGGGAACGGGACGCCGGGTTACCGAAGTTTCCGTCGACCAGCAGGCATTCACTCATTTTTTGCGCGACACGCGGATCAACCGGGGTAGTCGCAGAGTAATCAAGGTAAATCGGCAATTTCATGGACTATCTCCTAAATCAGGCTGGCTGGCACGCCGTTAGCTCTCTGGCTGTCATTCGACGGCGGACGCTTCAATCTTGTCCAGGCGTGGCGCCTTGCTGTTGCAACGGCGTTGATCCTGACGCTGGGCTACTTCTTGTACCTCACGGCGAGTCACAAGGTCAGCCAAGCTGATACCGCTCAGAAATTCGTGAATCTGCAGGCTCAGATCGCACCACAAGTGGTGGGTCAGGCAGGTGTCGCCTTGATGGCAATCACCCTGGCCCTGGCATTTGGTGGCATCGACCGATTCGTTCACCGCATCGATCACCTGGGCGACCTGGATACCTTGCATGTCGCGTGACAGCTGGTAACCGCCGCCTGGGCCACGAACGCTGGACACCAGGTTGCTGCGGCGCAGCTTGGCGAACAGCTGCTCGAGGTAGGACAGGGAGATGCCTTGGCGCTCGGAGATATCGGCCAGGGACACGGGCCCGTGCTGCGCGTGCAACGCCAGATCGAGCATGGCGGTCACGGCGTATCGGCCTTTTGTAGTCAGTCGCATGGACAATTACCACGGAGTTCGGAATGGGGCGAGTATGCAATTCCTGAGTATTTAAGTCAACTATAAGACCTAGTACTTTAGTCAGGTTTACCCGCAAAAGAGCGGCCGCATCATAGCAAAGGCTGGCCGGTTACAGCCAGCAGTACCGAGTTATCGTTCTTCGCGAGCAGGCTCGCTCCCACAGGGAGCACACAGATC
>NZ_JBSVWS010000129.1:0-17530 GCF_054071155.1 Pseudomonas sp. SDO5532_S415
CCTATGTAACTGACACACCTTCGCGAGCAGGCTCGCTCCCACAGGGGATTTAGGGTGACAGGTGGGTTTGCGACCCGACTCTCATCCCATCGAAGCCCCTGACCGCTACCCAAGTAGCATACGTCCACGCCCATAGCCTTCGTACACTCGTGCCTCCTACACACGCACCTGCGGGGGGCGATGATGCAGCAGTTCCAGAGCGAAGGGGTCGTCAGCGCAATGTCCCTGGCCACCGATCCCCGGCAGGTGACGCAGGAGCTGGCGCGGCAGTTGCTGCATCCGAACCTGGGCTTCGTGCTGTTCTTCTGTTCGGCCGAATACGATTTGCAGGCGCTGGGCCAGGCCTTGCAGCAAGGATTCGGCGGTATACGCCTGGCCGGTTGCACCAGCGCCGGGGAGATCACCCCGCTGGGTTACGGGCGTAATTGCGTGACGGCGGTGGGCTTCGATCATCGGCACTTTTCCATTGCCCTCGAACTGATCGACGAAATGGAACACTTCAGCCTGATCGACGCGCAACAGATGGTCGAGCGCCTGGTCAGCGGTTGTCGCAGCAATACGCTGGCACCGATCAAGGGCAACAGTTTCGCCCTGACGCTACTCGACGGCTTGTCCAGTCGGGAAGAAATGGTCCTGGCGGCCTTGAGTGCAGCGTTGGGCGACATCCCGCATTTCGGTGGCTCGGCCGGCGACGACAACTACCTGACCCACACCCATGTTTACTTCGACGGCGGCTTCCATAGCGGTGCGGCGGTGGTGGTGCTGGTCAACACCTGGCTGGATTTCGAAGTGTTCACCACCCACCACATCCTGCCTCGGGCGGAGAAGCTGGTGGTTACCGGGGCCGACAGCGCCTCGCGACGGGTCTTCGAACTCAATGCCGAGCCGGCCGCCGCCGAGTACGCCCGGCACATTGGCGTGCCGGTGGCTGAACTCGACCACCGGGTCTTCGCCGCGCACCCGTTGGCGGTGCGGATCAACGAGCACTATTACGTGCGCGCCATCCAGCAGGTTCACCCGGACCTGAGCCTGAGCTTCTACTGCGCGGTGGAGAACGGCATCGTCCTCACCGCCATGACGCCTGGCCCGATGCTGCCGAATCTGCAAAACCTGTTCGCCGGCTTGCAGGAACGGCTTGGCGACCTGTTGCTGACCATCGGCTGTGACTGTTTCCTCAGGCGCCTGGAGCTCGAAGGCGACGGCAACCTGGAGCCGATCGGCCGGTTTTTGCGCGAACAGCGGGTGATGGGGTTCAACACCTACGGAGAACAGTTCAATGGCATGCACATCAACCAGACCTTCACCGGCGTCGCCATTGCCCGGGGCCGGTCCCTCGGACAGCGCTGAACTCCAGGCCCGGATCGCCGGGTTGCAGCACGACAATCAAAAGCTGCAGCGGATCAACGCGGCACTGATCGAGCGCATCGAGTCCGGCATCACCCGGGGCAACGATCCGTACGCGGCGTTCCAGCATTCGGTGGTATTGGCCGAGCAGGTGCGCGAACGCACGGATGCCTTGAACCAGGCCATGGCCGAGCTCAAGGCCGGCAACCACTTGCTCAGCGAAGCCCGCCTGCGTGCCGAAACCGCCCATCAGCACCTGATCGATGCCATCGAGAGCATTTCCGATGCCTTCGTATTGTTCGACGCCGAGCAGCGCATCGTATTGTTCAACAGTCGGTTCAAGGCGTTCTGGAGCAACAGCCGGGTGCGGATCAACGCCGGCATGCGCCTGACCGAGGTCAAGCGCCTGATGCAGAGCAACGGCCTGTTTACCGAAGAACCCCGCGGGCATGCCGACGAAAACCTGCTGTATCGCCTGCAGGACGGCCGCTGGCTGCAAGTCAGCGAACGGCCTACCCAGGAAGGCGGGCGGGTGATCCTGTTTACCGATATCACCGACGTCAAACTCAGCGAAACCGTGCGCCGCGAGCAGGCGGTGGCGCAGAAGTCGCATCTGTTGCAACGGGCGGTCGACAACCTGTCCCAAGGGGTGGCCATGGTCAACGCCGAGGGCATCCTGGAGTTGTGGAACCGCCGGTTCCTCGAACTCAGTGGCCTGGCCCCGGTGGCGGCCCATCGTCCGTTTGCCGAAGTGATCGCCGACAGCGAACTGACCCTGCTGACCCCGGCCAGCCGTGGTGTTAACGGGCGGCCGGTGCAGGAGTGCGAACAGCGCCTGTATGACGGCCGGGTCCTGGAAATCCGCACCCATCCGTTGCCCACCGGCGGGTTCGTCAACACCTTCACCGACATCACTGAACGCTACCAGCACGCCGAAGCCCTGAGTGAAAGCGAGCGCTGGATTCGCCTGATCACCGACCATGTGCCGGCATTGATCGCCTACCTCAATGCCGATCTGGTCTATGAGTTCACCAACAAGGTCTACGAGGAATGGTACTGCTGGCCGCGCGGCGTGATGCTTGGCCAGAGCCTGCGCGAAGTGCACAGCGAGCAGCATTACCAGCGGCTGGAATCCTATGTGGCCAGGGCGCTGGCCGGGGAAAGCGTGACCTTTGAATTCGCCGAGACCAACGTCAACAATCAGGAACGCTATATGTTGCGCTCCTACGTGCCCAATCGCCTGGCCAGCGGCGAGGTGGTGGGGATTTTCGTGTTGATCCGCGATATCACCGAACGCCGCCGCACCGCCGAAGCACTGCACCAGGCCTATCAGAACCTCGAGCTGCGGGTGCGCGAACGCACCGCCGAATTGACCACCCTCAACGACCAGTTGCTGCGGGAAATCGAGGAACGCCGCCGGGTCGAATCACGCTTGCGCGAGGCCAAGCTGGAAGCGGAGCAGGCCAATCTGTCGAAGACCAAGTTTCTCGCCGCGGTCAGCCACGACCTGCTGCAACCGCTGAACGCCGCACGGCTGTTCACCAGTGCCTTGCTGGAGCGTCGCGAGCCGATCTGCAATGAGGTTCTGGTGCGCAATGTCAGCAATTCCCTCGAAGACGTGGAGAACCTGTTGGGCACCCTGGTGGATATTTCCAAGCTCGATGCCGGCGTGATCAAGGCCGACATTGCACCGTTCGCCTTGAGCGAGCTGCTGGAAAACCTCGCCGCCGAATACACCCAGGTGGCCCGCAGCGAAGGACTGCAACTGTATTTCATCCCCTGTTCGGCTCTGGTGCGCAGTGACATCCAGCTACTGGCGCGGATCCTGCGCAACCTGTTGAGCAATGCCATACGCTACACCTACAGCGGTCGTGTAGTACTGGGCTGCCGACGTCAGCACCAGCGCCTGTCGATTCAGGTGTGGGACAGCGGCATGGGCATTGCCGAAAATCGCCTGGAAGAAATTTTCCAGGAGTTCAAGCGCGGGGATGTGCAGCGCCCGGACCAGGATCGCGGCCTGGGCCTGGGCCTGGCCATTGTCGAGAAAATCGCCGGGATTCTCGGACACCGCATTCAGGTGCGCTCGTGGCCGGGCAAGGGCTCGATGTTCTCGGTGGAGGTGCCGATGAGCGCCACCGCGCCCAAGCCGGTGCCGAGCCTGCTGATGAGCGAACCGATGCTCGAACGGCTGCGCGGCGCGCGGATCTGGGTGTTGGACAATGACGCCACCATTTGCGCCGGCATGCGCACATTGCTCGAGGGTTGGGGATGTCGCGTGGTGACGGCGCTGTCGGAAGAAGATCTGGCGCGGCAGGTGGACAACTACCATGCCGAGGCTGACCTGCTGATTGCCGACTACCACCTGGACAACGACCGCAACGGCATCGACGCCGTGGCCCGGATCAACGCCCGTCGCGCCTCAGCGATCCCGGCGATGATGATCACGGCCAATTACAGCAACGAACTCAAACAGCAGATCCGCGAGCTGGGGCATACCCTGATGCACAAACCGGTGCGGCCGATGAAGTTGAAGACGGCGATGAGTCATTTGCTCGCCAGGCCCTGATTTCTCGGTTGTCGGTGCTGGCCTCATCGCTGGCAAGCCAGCTCCCACAATGGATGTGTGCCGCCCACAAATCCCTGTGGGAGCTGGCTTGCCAGCGATGGGAGCGCCGCGGTCTACCTGTTTCAACGCCGCAAATACGACCCGAAATCAATATCACCGGCACTCAGGATCGCCTGCACGCGGTTGTGTACGTTGAGTTTGCGCAGGATCGCCGAGACGTGGGCCTTGACCGTGGTTTCGGCAATTTCCAGGGCGTAGGCGATCTGTTTGTTCGATTCGCCCTTGGTCATGCGCTCCAGGACCTGCAGCTGCTTGCGGGTCAGGGCCTGGAGCAGCTCCGGCGGGAAGCTCGGGGTGTCGTTCATTCGCCGGTGGGTGCTGCTTTTGGCCGTGCGGATGATGTCCGGGGGCAGGTAGACGTTGCCATTGAGAATCTGCTGGATAGCGTCGGTCATTTGCGCGCGGGGCGAAGATTTGGTGATGAAACCCACGGCACCGTAGGTGATGGCTTGCAGGACAATCTGTTTGTCCTGTTCGGCGGAAACAATCACCACCGGAATGGTCGGCGCTTCGTTGCGCAGGTTGATCAGGCCGTTGAGCCCATGCATGCCGGGCATGTTCAGGTCGAGCAGGATCAGGTCCAGGTCATCGTGTTCCTGGGTCAGTGCCAGGGCGCTGTCGAGGTCGGCGGTTTCCATCACCTCGCTGCCGGAAAAACCATCGCTGATGACGTTGTGTATGGCTTCGCGAAACAGCGGGTGATCGTCGGCAATCAGAATTTTGTACATAGCCTTTCACCTCATTATTTTGATTATGGTGTGGCAACAACACGCACGCGTAAAGCTCAGGGGAAGGGTTCCGGCCGGGCTGGGGCCAGTGGCAGATTGGCGGCTTGCCAGGCGTCCAGGCCGTCGCGATACCAATACAGCGTCTTATAGCCCAGGCTGGCTGCGCGTTTGACCGCGTTCCAGCTCAACCAGCAATCGGCGCGGCAATAGAAGACCAGCGGTTGTGTCGGGTCGCCGTTGGTCAGTTTTTGCAGGTTGCCCGCGAAATAGCCCTGCCATTGCGGCGTCAGCTCGCCGTCGCCGGTGTTGGCCAGCCAGTGACTGCCGGGCAGGTTGTCATGGGGCTGGTCGTCGATGAAACGGCCTTGCAACCATTGGCGGCGATAGACGTCGATCAACAACGGGCGTGGGTGTTGCCCCAGCAGGATTTGCAGGGCCGGGGTGTCGATGAGGGTCGCGCCTTGCAGCTGGTTCGGTGTCGGGCTGCGGTACAGGTCGATACGATAGCCGTCGGGGGAAAACAGCGGGGGTTCTGCGTGTGCGCCACCCAGCCACAGGCTGAGCGACAACGCAGCGAGAGTGGGACGCAACAGACGACGTCGGGCACGCGGCATGGGGATTGATCCTTATCGTTATGCGCCCATTACATGCCAGTCGTGGTGCGTTGGGAATGCGACGATAGACAGGTAAAACCAGTACTAAAGTAGTAATTTTTTGTGCCAATCCCACGCACCATGAAGATCCCTGTGGGAGCGGGCTTGCCCGCGATAGCGGTCCATCGGTTGACATTGATTTTGAATGTGCGATCCCCATCGCTGGCAAGCCAGCTCCCACAGGGATTTGGGACATCCTTCAGGTGGATTTACGCAGGGCGGCATGCTGCGGGTTGAAGGTCAGTACGGCAAGGAGCGCGAATACCAGCGTCAAACCCGCACAAACTCCCAGCGCCAGCGGATTGAAACGCTCATACAGCGCAAAGCGCACCAGTTCCACCGCGTGGCTGAACGGGTTCACCGCGCACAGCCAGTACAGCCACTCGCTGGCCTCGCGCATTTTCCAAAGCGGATACAGCGCCGAAGACAGGAAAAACAGTGGGAAGATCACGAAGTTCATCACCCCGGCGAAGTTCTCCAGCTGGCGGATCGCGTTCGACAGTAATAACCCCAGGGCGCTGAGCATCAACGCCACCAGCAACAGCGCGGGCAGGGCGATCAACAGGCCCATGGCCGGCGGCTGCACGCCGTAAAGCCAGGCAATCGCCAGGAAGGCATACACCTGCAACAGTGAAATCAGCGACGTGGCCAGCAGCTTGCTGCACAGCAGAAAGGTCCGGGGCAGGGGGCTGGTCAGCAGCACGCGCATGCTGCCCATCTCACGGTCGTAGACCATCGCCAGCGAACCCTGCATGCCGTTGAACAGCAGGATCATGCAGGCCAGGCCCGGAATGATGTAGACCTCGTACGGAATATAGGTGTCGTAGGGCTCGATGATGGCGATGCCCAGTGCCGCGCGAAATCCGGCGGCGAACACCAGCAGCCACAGCAGCGGGCGCACCAGGGCGCTGAGAAAACGTGTGCGTTGCAGCACGAAGCGCAGCCATTCGCGCAGGACGATACCGCTGAAACATTGCCAGTAAGCGTTCATCGGGCCACTCCTGTGGTGGTCAGGCGAGTGAAGGCCGAACCCAGGTCACCACCGTGTTCCAGGCTCAGTGCATCGGCCTGCCCACTGGCCACCAGGCGGCCCTGATGGAGAATCAACAAGTCGTCGCTGGGCTGTACTTCATCGAGCAGATGGGTGGTCCAGAGCACGCTGATCCGTTGCTCGTGACACAGGTTGCGAATGTGCCGGTTGAGCGCCAGGCGACTGGCCGGGTCGAGGCCGGCGCTGGCTTCGTCGAGCAGCAACAGGCGCGGTTCGTGCAACAGGGCGCGGGCGATTTCCACCCGCCGGCGATGGCCGCCATTGAGTTCGCGCACCCGCTCGCCACGGCGCTCACCCAGGGCCTGGCGGGCCAGTTCCGCCTCGACCCGCCACTCGGTCTGGCGGCGAGACAAGCCATGCAGCGCCGCGTGGTAATGCAGGTTTTGCTCGACGCTGAGGTCCAGATCCAGCGTGCTTTGCTGGAACACCACGCCCAATTGCTTGAGCGCCGGACGAGGCGCGTTGCGCAATGAACAGCCGCCGACGCGGATATCACCCTGCTGCAGTTCATAGAGTCGGGTCAGCAGGGCGATCAGGGTGGATTTGCCGGCGCCGTTGGGTCCCAACAGCGCGGCGAAACACCCGGGCGCCAGGCTGAAATTCACCTGGCGCAACGCTTCCCGAGGACCGTAGGCGAAGCTCAGGTCGCTGACCTCCAAGGCGTTCATGGCGTCACCACCACGCCCCACGGGTAACGCCCGACCTTCACCGACTTGCTGACCTTGAGGCTGTCGACATCGATCACCGAGACATCGCCGCTGACGCCGTTGGTGGCGAGCAATTGTTTTTGATCCGGGGTGAACGCCAACTGCCAGACGCGTCGGCCCACCAACAGGTAGTCGAGGATCTCGAAGGTCTTGGCGTCGACGACCGCCACGTGATTGGCCGGGCCCAGGGCCACGAACGCGTACTTGCCGTTGGCGCTGAGCTTGATGCCCACCGGCTGCACCTTGTCCGGGTGAACGCCCTTGATCTGGAAGTTCAGGGTCTTGAGCACATTACGGCTGGCGACGTCGAGAATGGTCACCGTGCCACCGATTTCCGCCGAAGCCCAGAGTTGCACACCGTCATTGCTGAACTCGACGAAGCGTGGCCGTTGATCCACCAGCGTGCTGTCGGCCAGGGTCTGGGTGCTGGTGTCGATCCAGTGCAGCATGTTGGTGGTTTCGCTGGTGTTCACCGCCCACTTGCCGTCGGGGCTGACCGCCATGCCTTCGGGCTCGACGCCGACGCTGATCTGGCCGAGCACCTTGGAGGTCTCGGTGTCGATCACCGTGACCAGCGCATCGTCTTCGTTGGAGACGTACAGCCAGCGGTTGTTGGGGTGCAGGGCGAATTGCTCGGGGTCCTTGCCCGAGGGCAGTTCCTTGATGATCTTGCGGGTGGCCACGTCCATCACCTGGACCCGGTCCGAGTCGCTGGCGCAGATGTACAGCAACTTGTTGTCATGGGACAGCAGCAGACCACGGGGGCGCTGGCCGACGGGCAGGGTCTCGGTGACTTGCAGGGTCTGCATGTCGATCAGGCTCAGGTTGTTGTCCTTTTCATTGGAGACCCAGGCGGTGCTGGCGGCGGCATGGCCGGCGGCGAGCAGCACGGCCCAGGAAAGCAGGGAGCGGCAAAGCAGAGTGCGGCGCATGGCAGTTTCCTTGTTGTAGTTGTTGTGTTCAGGGAAAGCGGCAACTCACCTCGGGCTTGTCGTAACCCAGGCTGTCCATCTCGTTGAAGGGGTGCAGAAAGCCGTCCTGGGGCGAGGTGCTGACCAGCGCCCGGGGTTGCACGATCGGAATCGGTTGGCGCAGTTGGCCGTTCCACGGCCGGTAACTGAGCTTGCGACCCTTGAAACCGTCCAGCGGCAATTGATCGCTGATTTCCAGGTTACGGATGGCCATCGGGTCGCTCTGGCGCAGTTTGCTCACGGCGCTGGCGATGCTGCGCACGGCGATCCATGCGGCGAAATCGCGGTCGTTCATCCAGCGCCCGGCCAGCGCTTCGAAGCGTTTTTGCAACTGCGTGGCGCCGTAGGTTTCCACGGTCTTGTGCCAGCCCACCGGGGTCAGGCCCTGGGTGCCGGCGACCGGGCGCGGGTACCAGGTCTGGTACGGCACGTATTCGCCGAAGTCGCCGCGCTCATCGGCCACCAGTACCACGTCGTATTCGGCGGTCTGGGTAAACAGTGGCATATCGGCCTGGGCGCTGCGCCGTTGATCGTTATCGAAACGCCAGGGTTTTTCCGCCACCAGTTGCAGGCCGAAGCGCTTGGCGGCGCGGCGCAGAGCCGTGGCGTAGGCTTGATCGTCCACGGTCGGGCCGACGATCAGTAACGCCCGCTGCCATTTGCGCAGCACCAGAAATTGCGCCAGCGCATCGGCGAGCATCGCCCGGCTCGGCAGACTGTGCAGCACATTCGGCAGGCAATCGGTGGTGCGCAGGCTGTCGTCAGGGCTGCCGGCGTTGAACAACAGGCTGTCGGGCAGCGCGGCACTGAGCTGGCGCAGGCTGCTGGCCGGTGCGTTCACCACAAACAGGCGCAACCCTTGTTCATGTTGGGTTTTCGCAGCGATGAGCAAGGCTTCGGGGCTGTCGACATTGGCACCGGCCAGGCTGTAGCTGTGATTGAGAAAGCGCCCGGTGCTGTTGCTGTCGGTGATCGCCAGTTCAGCGCCGCGCTGCCCGGCGTCCGTGGGTTCGGGAATGACGTTGGACAGCAGCGGGCCGGGATCGGGGCGATAGCCCAGATAGCCGATCCGCACCTGCAACGGTGCGTCCGCGGCCTGGCTCTGGGTGGCCAGCCCGGCGGCGCAGGCAATCGCCAGCAGGTAGAACAGGGCGTAAGGGGCAAGCTGGCGCATAGGACACTCCATTACAGGTAGCGCCAGCATAGGAAGCCCATTCAGTGGTGGAAATATGCAGAAAGTACCAACCGGCCAGTACCAAGGTAGTAGACCACCCCGGACGGCGCGGTTTTAGCATGGTCGACAACGGCCACTGCTCTGGAGGGGATTGACCATGCGTATCGTCAAGGCGCTGCTCCTGCCGTTTCTGCTGATTTTGACCCTGATCGGCGTCGACCGGCTTCACGCGCCGCGTCTTGCGCCGTTGCAGGTCATGCCCGCGACACCGGGGCGCTAGCCATGTCAGCCCTGTGGCGGATCAATCTGTGGGTCTGCGGTTTTTTCACCCTGGTCACCCTGGCGTGCATGCTGTTGCTGATGCATCAGGCGTTGGAGGATGTGGAGCGTGAACTGCAATCGGCCGAAGCGGTGGTCGAGTACCTGAGCGAAACCGCCGGGCGTGACCCGGTCACCCTGCAACCACGACTGACCGCCAGCCTGCGCCATGTGCGCGTACGCTGGCTGGCGCCGGACGAACAGCCACAACTACCGGTGCAAGACGGACTCGATGCCTGGCTCGGGCGCCTGCTGTTCGCGCAAGTTCCTCATGGCGCAAGGCTGGTGGCGCTGGCGGATGGCCGACGGGTGCAGATTGCCGTGGACCCGCGCGATGAAATCGATGAAGTCCGGGATTCCCTGCAGCAACTGTTGAGCCTGTGTGCGCTGGCGCTGATGGTCAGTCTGTTGACCATCCGCTGGGCCGTGCGACGGGGCATGGGTTTGCTCGAAGAACTGCTGCGGGCGTTGCAGCAGGTTTCGGCTGGCCGGCTCAAGGTGCGCTTGCGTCCGCAGGGCGGACCGGAGACGCGGCAACTGGCCGCGCATTTCAACCGAATGACCGCTGCACTGGAACAGGCCGGTACCGATAATGCCAGGCTGACCCGGGCGCTGTTGGCGGTGCAGGAGCAGGAGCGCACGCAGCTGGCCCAGACCCTGCACGACGATCTCGGCCAGTACCTGGCCGGCATTCGTGCCCAGGCTTGCCTGTTGCGCCTGGTGGCGGATCGACCGGAGACCGTCGAACGCACGGTACGGGAGCTGGAACACAACTGCGAGCATCTGCAACAAGGCTTTCGTGCGCTGGTGCACAACCTCTATCCGGTGGTGTTGCAGCACTTGCCGCTGGCCGACGCTTTCGCCTTGCTGGTGGAGCAATGGCAGGGCCGCCAGGGCATCGATTGTCAGTTGCGGATCAGTGCGCAGTTACCGTCGCTGTCGGCAGCGGACAAGACCCATCTGTACCGCCTGCTGCAGGAAGCCCTGACCAACATCGCCCGCCATGCCGACGCCAGTCAGGTGCGGGTTCGTCTGCAACACCACGGTGCGCACTTGCGTCTGCTGGTGCGCGATAACGGTCGTGGTGCCGCGCCATCCCGGCGCCCCGGCGTCGGCCTGCATTCGATGCGCGAACGCGCCCGCAGCCTGGGCGGTGACCTGCGCATCATCAGCTACCCCGGCGCCGGATGGGCGCTGACCTTGCGCATGCCTTTGGAGGCTTCATGAATATTCTGCTGGTCGATGACCACGCGGTAGTCCGCCAGGGCTACGCCAGCCTGTTACGCGCCGTGTTGCCGGCGATGGAAGTCCGTGAAGCGGCGACCGGTGAAGAGGCGTTGATCCGGGTCCAGGAAAGCGTGCCGCATCTGGTGATCATGGATTTCGGCTTGCCGGGCATCAGTGGCCTGGAAACCACCCGACGACTGCGCCAACGCCTGCCGCAACTGCGGGTGCTGTTTTTCAGCATGCACGATGAATTGCCTTTGGTGCGTCAGGCACTGGACGCCGGGGCGTCGGGTTACCTGACCAAAAGCTCGGCGCCGCAGGTGTTGATCGAGGCCGTGCGCCGCGTCCTCGCCGGCCATGCCTACATCGAACAGCCGCTGGCCACTCAACTGGCCTGCCATCCGCAACAGGACGCCAGCGACCCGCGCCTGCAGAGCATGACCCAGCGCGAACTGGAGATTTTCGTGATGCTCGCCAAAGGCACCCCGGCGCGGCAAATTGCCGAACAGTTGAGCATCAGCAGCAAGACCGTGTCCAATCACCTGACATTGCTCAAGAGCAAACTGCAGGTCAGTTCCCATGCCGAACTGGTGCACCTGGGGATTGATATGGGGGTGGTGCGCAAGGCGGGGTGACGCAGGGTAGAGAACTGTGGGAGCGAGTGTTGTTTTGAAAATCACCTGTCCCACGTCGTCGGGCACCCCGTGCAGCCCTCCATGTTCGCATCCTGGAAATTCGCATAATGCTGACGCGAGCCGCTCAGGTTGGCGTGGGCCAGGTTGCTTTCGCCCAGCTTGGCTTCTTGCAGGTTGGCGTCGCTGAGGTCGGCGTCCTTGAGGTCGGCCTTGCTCAGCCAGGTCATTTCCAGGTCGGCGGCGCGCAGGTTGGTGTGGTGCAGCCTGGCCCCGGAGAGGCGGGCGAATTGCAGGTAGGCGGCGCTGAGGTTGGCATTCTCGAATTGCGCACCCTGGGCGAACATTCCCCAGCCCTGGATCGCCATCAGATTGGCTGAGGTGAAATCAGCCAGTCGCGCGTTGCTTTGTTGCAGGCTGGCGCGGGTCAGGTTGGCGCCTTGCAGCCGGGCCTTTTCCAGGTTGGCCAGGTCGAGGCGGGCATGACGCAGGTCGGCCTCGCGCAGGTCGGCGCCGCTGAGGTTCATGTGGCGCAAGTCCTGGTTGCTCAGGTTGGCGCCCTTGAGATCGGCGCCGGGGCATTGGCTGTGTTCAGCGATGGTGCAGCCGTTGATGATCAGTGGGGTGTCTTGGGCGTACGCCGTGGTAACGCTCAATAGAAGAAGTAGAGGCAGATGGTTCATGGCAAATCTCCGGGTTCCCTTGTGGGAGCGAGCCCGCTCGCGATGGTCGTCAACGATGACGCGGGGTGTCTGGTGCACCACGGCGGTCTCGAGTCCTTCGCGAGCAGGCTCGCTCCCACAGAGAGGGGTGGGGTGGATTACTTCTGCGCGGTCTTGTTATCCCAGCTCGGGATCTTGAACACCCAGAACGACCCGCCCTGAGCCACCGGTTTGGTCAGCTCGGCCATGTCGCCGCCCCACAACGGCACCGCGCCGCCGTAGCCGACGGTCACGCCGATGTACTGCTCGCCATCCTGTTCCCAAGTGATCGGTGGCGAGACGATGCCGCTGCCGGTCTGGAACTTCCACAGCTCCTTGCCGGTTTTCGCATCGAAGGCCTTGAAGAAACCGTCACCGGTACCGGTGAACACCAGGTTGCCCTTCGTCGCCAGTACACCGGCCCACAACGGCAGGTGTTCCTTGTGCTCCCAGACCACTTTGCCGGTGGTCGGGTTCATCGCCCGCAGGGTGCCGACGTGATCGTCGTACATGCGCTTGATGCGAAAACCCATGCCCAGATAGGCCGAGCCTTTCTTGTAGCTGACCTCTTCAGTCCAGTATTCCTCTTTCCACTGGTTGCCCGGAATGTAGAACAGCCCGGTGTCCTGGCTGTAGGCCATGGGGTTCCAATTCTTGCCACCGAGGAACGGGGGCGAGACTTCCACCGGTTTGCCCTTGGTTTCCCCCGGCAGCGGCTTGGCCGGACGCTGGCCCTCGTTTTCCACCGGACGCCCGGTCTTGAGGTCGATGTGGCTGGCCCAGGTGATGTTGTCGACGAAGGGGAAGGCGTTCTGCAATTTGCCGTTGTTGCGGTCGACCACGTAGAAGAAACCGTTGCGGTCGGCATGGCCGGTGGCCTTGACCGTTTTTCCGTCCTTGTCCTTGTAGTCGAACAGCACCAACTCGTTGTTGCCGGAGAAGTCCCAGGCATCGTTCGGCGTGTGCTGGTAGAACCATTTCACCTCGCCGGTACTCGGGTCGACGCCGACCTGGCCCGAGGTATAGAGGCTGTCGTAATCACGTGGGTTGCCGTCCTTGGAGGTGCGCGCCCAAGTGTTCCAGGGGCCGGGGTTGCCGGCACCGACAATGATCGTGTTGGTTTCGGCATCGAAACTGGCGCTCTGCCAAGGGGCGCCGCCGCCATGGCTCCAGGCCTCGACCTTGCCGGTTTCGGTAGTCGGATCGTTCGGCCACGACGGCGCCTTGACGTCGCCGGTCGGCGTACTGTCCTTACCGTTCAAGCGTCCCATGTGGCCTTCGACGAAAGGTCGCATCCAGACTTCTTCGCCAGTGTCCGGATCACGGGCGAAGAGCTGCCCGACCACACCGAACTCATCGCCGGAACTGCCATGGATCAGCAGCACCTTGCCGCTGGTCTTGTCCTTGATCAGCACCGGCGCGCCGGTCATGGTGTAGCCGGCGGCGTGGTCGCCGAATTTCTTGTTCCACACCACTTTACCGGTGTTTTTGTCCAGGGCGATCAGTCGTGCATCGAGGGTGCCGAAGTAGATCTTGTCGCCGAAGATCGCCGCGCCACGGTTGACCACGTCGCAGCAGGGCCGAATGTTGTCCGGCAGGCGGTGGTTGTAGGTCCACAGGCGCTTGCCGGTCTTGGCATCCAGGGCGAATACCCGCGAATACGAACCGGTGACGTACACCACGCCGTCGCTGACGATGGCCTGGGATTCCTGGCCGCGTTGTTTCTCGTCGCCAAACGAATAGGACCAGGCCGGGGTCAGCTTGAACACGTTCTGGTCGTTGACCTGGGCCAACGGACTCCAGCGCTGGGCGTTGGTGCCCATGCCGTATTGCAGCACGTCCTTGGTGGTCAGGTGATCGTTGGCGATGTCTTCCCAGCTCACCTTGCCGGTGGTGGCCGGTGCGGTTTCGGCGTAACCGGCCGCGCTCAGGGACAGGCTGCCGACCAGCAGAAAAGCCTGCATGGCGAGGCTCAAGGGGGAAAGGGCGGGTAGCGATCTTATTGTCATGGTTGCAGTTCCCAGTGGAGGTTTTGACCTGCACAGGGTGGGGCGCCGGGCGTGCGACGGATACGGAAAAAGTCCCGCCATTGCCGGGAAAACTTCCCATGGACCACCTGATTTGGAAGTCCGTCCAACGCCTTACTACCAAGGGATTAGACGGCGGCCACCAAAGCAGCATGGGGCCATGGTCCCGGGGTTTCTAAGATGGCTGCCATAGCCTCTGCCAAGAGGTTTTGCGTGCAATCCTGAGGGCATAACAATGACAACAAAACGCAACGCCTTGCTCGTCACCGGGCTGTTGGCCGGTTTCATCAGTGCGGGTTCCGTCTGGGCCCATGGCAATGTGGTGCCGCAGGCCGTCGCCACTCAGGGCTTGACCCCGATCAAGGAGGCCGGGGTGCAACTGGACGCCGATGGCTGGGCCGCCGTGAACCCTTATCGCACGGCCCCGGAGCACGACAAGGCGGTGGAGATCGGTGCGTCGGCCTACAACCAGAACTGCGCGGCCTGTCATGGCCTGGAAGCCAAGTCGGGCGGGATCGCCCCGGATTTGCGCATGCTCGACGCCGGTGAGTCGGGCGATGAGTGGTTCGTGGAGCGGGTGCGCCATGGCGCGGTGCGTGACGGTCGGGTATACATGCCGAAAATGGCCGACTACCTGAGTCAGGAAGCCCTGTGGGCGGTGCGCACCTATCTGGACAGCGTCCGCGTCGAGGAGTGACCCATGCGCCTGCTCGCGGTGTTGATCAGCGCTGTGTGGCTGTGCTGCCAGTCGGTGCAGGCGCAGGTTCGCAACTATGACGAAATGATCGCCGCCGGCGAGTTGAAGGTGGCGGTCTACAAGGATTTTGCCCCCTACAGTTTTGAACAGTCCGGTCAGCCCCGTGGCGTTGACGTGGAACTCGCCCAGGCTTTGGCCAAGGCGTTGGGCGTGCGCCTGACGCTGATCTGGGTGCCTGCCGGCGAGAAGCTTGACGACGATCTGCGCGATTACATCTGGCGCAGCAGCCCGTTGCACAATCAGCAACTGGCCGACCTGATGATGCGCGTGCCTTACGACCGCGACTACGCGCAAAAGCGCAACGAATTCGGCGAGCTGGAGAACGGCCATGTGGTGATGTTCGGGCCGTACCAGAATGAGCAATGGCAAGTCGCCTACGACCGCCGCCGACTGGACAAGGTCGCCAGCGTCGCAGTGTTCGAGCAGCACCCGATCGGCGTCGAAGTCGACAGCGTGCCCTCGTTCTACCTGACCTCGGTGTTCAACGGCATGCTCGCTGGCAAGACCCGCCACTATCCGGGCGTGCCCCAGGCGTTCGCTGCGATGAAGGCCGGCGAGGTCGACGCGGTCATGGCCATGCGCGGCGAAATTGACTGGCAGGTGCATGAAGCAGCCGATCCACAATGGGCCCTGGCGCAGAACGCCTACCCGAACATGGGCAAGCAGCTCTGGGAGATCGGCATGGCGGTACACGAAAGCAACCGCCAATTGGCCTATGCCGTGGAAGAGGCGCTGGAGAGCCTGATCCGCGACGGTTCGGCGAAAACCCTCTACGACCATTACGGCCTGCGTTACGACGTGCCCGAGATGTACCAATAGGAGCAGGCGATGAAATGGCAAAGGCGTTGTCTGTTGGCCTGCTGTTTGAGCGTGGCGGCCCATGCCGCCGCCGTCGTTCCCGGTAAAGACCCGGTGCCATCGGTGATGTGGAGCTTCTATCACAAGCAAATGCTCGGCGAGGCGCCGTTTGTGTTCGATGAGCGGGTCAAGCTGTTGGCGCCGCCATTTGCCGAGGACGCGCGACAGGTGCCGCTGGAAATCGATGCCCGGGCGTTCAAGGGCGATGTCGTGAAAATCCTCGCCTGGGCCGAACTCAACCCCTTGCCGAAAATCGTCGATTTCGAGCCGCTGGCTGATGTGTTGCCGTGGCTGTCGATCCGCATCCGCGTCGAGCAGGCCACGCCCCTGCGTGCGGCGGTGTTGACCCGTGACGGCCTGTGGCATGTCGGTTCGACCCTGATTGATGCGGCCGGTGGCGGCTGCACCGCGCCGAGCGTGGTACGTACCCAGGCCGGTTGGGAAGAGCACATCGGTGAAGTGATGGGCGGCCGGTATCCGCGCGAGGATTTCAGTCGCCTGCGCCTGCAGGTGGCGCATCCGATGGACAACGGCATGGTCAGTGGCATCCCGGAGTTTTTCATCAATCAGGCTGAGCTGCGTAATCAGCATGATCGACTGCTGGCGCGCCTTGAACTGTTCCCCGCCGTCAGCGAAAACCCCAGCCTGGCGTTCGATATTGAAGGGGCAGGGCAGACGCGGCTGTTGTTGCGCGATAACAGCGGCAATCAATTCGATGCGGCCATACCCTGACCTGAAGGAACCTGTCATGCGCTGGATGCTGCTGTTGTTGATCGGCCTGTGTTTGCCGGTCATGGCCGATCTCGAATATTCGCTCAAGCCCAGGCAGATCGCCGAGGACACCTGGCTGCTGGAAGGCAGCACCGATAATTTCGCCAGGGACAATGGCGGCAACATCGTCAACACCGCGTTCATCGTCACCGAGCGTGGCGTCGTGGTGATTGATAGCGGCCCGTCCAGGCGCTATGGCGAGGCCATGCGCCGGGCCATTGCCGCCACCACCGACAAACCGGTGATCCGGGTCCTGCTGACCCATCACCACCCCGACCATGTATTGGGCAACCAGGCGTTTGCCGATGTGCCGATTGGTGCACTGGCCGGCACCACCGAACTGCTGCACAAGCAAGGCGATGCCATGGCCGAGAACATGTACCGGCTGGTGGGGGACTGGATGCGCGGCACCGAGGTGGTGCTGCCGAACCTTACGCTGACCCCTGGCGTGGAAAGCTTTGGGAATCATGATCTGCGCCTGCTAAGTCTGGGTGGGCATACCGGTGCGGATCTGGCTATTCTCGACCAGCAAACCGGCGTGCTGTTTGCCGGGGACCTGGTGTTTTATCAACGGGCACTGACCACGCCCAACAGCCCGGGGCTGTCGGTGTGGCTGGCCGACATCGCGACCCTGCAGGGGTTGCCCTGGACGCAGATCGTGCCCGGCCATGGACCGGTCGCCCGCGATGCCGGACCCTTTGCGCAAATGCGCGATTACCTGAACTGGCTCGACCAGTTGATGCGCGAGGGCGCGGCCCATGGCAGCGACATGGCCGAAATGATCCGCAGCCCCATCCCCGAGCGATTCGCCGGGATCAGCCTGAGTCGCTATGAGCTGATTCGCAGCGTCAGTCATTTGTACCCACGCTATGAGCGCGCCCGGATGACGCGGGTGGATTCCAATGCAAACAACTGACTCACCCCATCCCCTGTGGGAGCGAGCCTGCTCGCGAAAGCGGTGTGTCATTCAGCAAAGTTGCAGCTG
>NZ_JBSVWS010000130.1:0-17468 GCF_054071155.1 Pseudomonas sp. SDO5532_S415
ACATTGGATCTTCAGTGGACCAACCCCCTGTGGGAGCGAGCCTGCTCGCGAAAGCGCCCGCATCGTCACCATCGCCATCCGCATAGATCCCCATCTAACTCGCTCGAACCACTATCAGTTCTGCTAGTTTTCAACCTTGGCCAAGGCGAGTAAAAACTTGAGTCACACATTCGCTTCGGCCCTCCAGCGGAGTTTTCTTGTATGGCTCAGCCCAAACCCATTAATCAACAAAATCCGACTCGGCAGCGAACCGTGCTGCTGGCGCCTGATCTGAAAAACTCAGTAATTGCAGAACTCGACGCGGGGAGCCTCAATCAGATTGCGTATTCGCCCTATGGCCAAAAATCGGCACAGCATGAGGTAATAACGCGGTTAGGGCTCAACGGTGAACTGTGCGAGGCGGAAATCGAATGGTACTTGTTGGGCAACGGCTACCGCACCTACAACCCGCGATTGATGCGGTTTCATAGCCCGGACAGTTGGAGTCCTTTTGGGCGAGGTGGTTTGAATGCGTATATGTACTGCGGGGGTGAGCCCGTCCTGAGGTCAGACCCTACCGGCCGTTGGTTTGGGGCTGGGATAAAGGAGCTGATAACGAACCTTGTGAGTAGCACATCTAAAACACTGAACGTTGTCTCAAGTAATGTTCAAAAACTTGCAGGCACAATGTCTGGAAATGTCCACCGTATGATCGCCGATTCTCCAAATGCTCCTAACCAACTTATGGATACTTTAAAAATTATCGCCGGTAAAAAACTCCTTCCCCTCACCGGAAATGCACCATCACCACTAGACATCAAAACAGCCGTGGTCAACACGAGAAAGCAAGTCCTACCACCACCGAAGCCAAGCGCTGGCTTGCATTCAAACATGGGGCAAGCATCATCAACTCAAGGTTCGGGAAATCCGACTTCGAGCGGGTCGGGAGGATACTCGAGCGGAGATTCCGGGAATGGCTTTCAAAGATCCGAAGGGACATTCAGCCGTGTTGGCGGGTACACCGGCAACAATGGAAGTAGCTACAACGTGCCATCCTCCTCGACATGGAAAAAAACTTACTATCATCCAAAGTCCGGCAAGCCGATATCGAAAACAGAATGGGATTCCATTCCAAAAAAATAGGGACCAGATAATTTTTTGTCCTTTTGAGCTCGTCACCCAACCTGGCTAGCGCACTACCTCGTAATCACCCATCACGGGGCTGACCCGTGATGAGGCCCACTGGAATTATCGCTCATCAGCTCACCGCTGCATCCCCCACCGCTTCACCGTCACCCGCTCCAGTGAATCAAACACCAGGTTCTCCACCAACAACCCAATCAAAATCACCACCGCCAACCCGGCAAACACCTTGTCGGTGTACAGCTCATTGCGATTCTGAAAGATGTACCACCCCAACCCACCCTTCCCGCTGGTCGCACCAAACACCAGTTCAGCCGCAATCAACGTACGCCAGGCAAACGCCCAGCCGATTTTCAGGCCGGCGAGGATCGAGGGCAGTGCTGCGGGGATCAGGATGAACAGCACGAAGCGCATGCCCTTGAGGCCGTAGTTGCGCCCGGCCATGCGCAGGGTTTCCGAGACGCCGAGAAAGCCTGCGTAGGTGTTAAGGGCCAAGGCCCAGAGCACCGAGTGCACCAGCACGAAAATCAGGCTGTTCTGCCCCAGGCCAAACCACAACAGTGCCAGCGGCAGCAGCGCAATGGCCGGGAGCGGGTTGAACATCGAGGTCAGGGTGCTCAGCAGGTCGCGACCGAACTGGGTCGACACTGCCAGTGTGGTCAGGGCAAACGCCAGGACAATGCCGATCAGATATCCCTTGAGCAGCACCACCAGGGAAATCCACACCTTGCCCAGCAATTCGCCGCTGAGCAGGCCGTCATACAGTGCATGCGAGGTTTGCACGAAGCTCGGCAGCAGCAGGTCGTTGTTCTGATAACGGGCGACCGCCTCCCACAGCACAGCGAGCAGAATCAGGATCAGGCTTTTGCGAATCCAGCCCTGTTGCCACAGACGTTGGCCAAGGGGCAGTTCGCGCTCCAGCGGCACGCTGGTCAGTGGCTGCAATACGGTTTCGAATTCTTCACGCGGGGATGATAAATGGCTCATCGGGCCCTCCTTTCAACTGGCTCAATAAGCGATGCGGATGTCGGCGAAATCCAGTTCGCGCTCGGTTTCCGGCGACTGCCCTTCGTCAAACAACAGCCTGTGGATACGCCGCGCCGATTCCTGAAACGCCACACCGCCCAGGCTATGCAAATCGTATTGATGGCTGTGGACTTCCGCCCTCACCCGCCCCGGATGCGGCGACAGCAACAGGATGCGGTTGCCCACCACCAGCGCCTCTTCGATGGAGTGCGTGACAAACAACAGCGTGAAGCGCACTTCTTCCCAAAGCAGCAGCAGTTCTTCCTGCATCTTGCGTCGGGTCAGCGCATCGAGCGCAGCGAAGGGTTCGTCCATCAGGAGGATTTTCGGCTGCATGGCCAGCGCCCTGGCGATGGCGACTCGCGCCTTCATGCCACCTGACAGGGTATGTGGATAGGCATCGGCAAACGCTGCAAGACCGACCTTGTCGAGGTAGTGCAGCGCCCGCTCCTCGGCCTCTTTACGCTTGAGGGTTTTGGAGGCCAGCAGCGGAAACATCACGTTCTGTTTGACCGTCTTCCATGGCGGCAGCTGATCGAACTCCTGGAACACCACGATCCGGTCCGGCCCCGGCGCATCGACGCGCTGACCTTGCAGACGGATCTCGCCCTCCACCGGCTGGATGAATCCGGCGGCGGCCTTGAGCAAGGTCGACTTGCCGCAACCGGACGGACCGAGCAGGACAAAGCGGTCCGCCGGATCGATCTCGAAACTGACTTGATGGGTCGCACGCACCACGCGCTGGGGCGTGCGGTATTCCAGGCTGACATTATCGACCGACAGCAACGCTTGGGTTGCCGTGGTCGGTTTGCTGACCGTGTGGCCTTGCAAAGGGGCGTTCATGTGGGTCAGCTCCCTTGCAGCGGTTTGGCGTCCTGGAAGAAGTAATCCTTCCACGAATCCGGTTTGTTTTTGATCGCGCCGACGCGGTAGAGGAACTCGGCCAGCGGGTAGGTATTTTTCGGTGTGACACTGAATTCGAACTGCGGGTTGTCGATGATTTTCAGCAACGCAGCGCGGTCGATTTTGGCTTTGGTGACGCGGATGTAAGTATCCGCCGCCGCCCCTTTATCGTTCTGCGCGAATTGCGCGGCTTCGGTCAGGGCGTCGATGAAGGCCTTGTAGGTTTTCGGGTTTTCGTTGCGGAATTTCTCGGTGGCGAACAGCACCGTCGGCGAGTTCGGGCCGAGCAGGTCATAGGTGTTCAACACCACGTGCACGTTCGGGTTCTCCAGCGCCTGATCCTGGAACGGCGGGTTGGAAAAATGTCCGCTCAGCTCGGTGCCGCCAGCGATCAGTGCCGCAGTGGCATCCGGGTGCGGAACGGCGATGGTGTACTTGTCGAGGCGATTGAATTCCTTGTCCCCCCATTGCTTGGCGGCCGCGTACTGCAGGAAGCGCGACTGCACTGACACCCCCACCGCCGGAACTGCGATGCGGTCCTTCTCGGAAAAATCGGCGATGGTTTTGACCTTGGGATTATTGCTCACCAGGTAGTACGGGAAATTACCCAGGGACGCCACAGCCTTGACGTTCTGCTTGCCATGGGTGCGGTCCCAGATGGTCAGCAGCGGACCGACACCGGCACCGGCAATGTCGATGGAACCGGAGAGCAATGCATCGTTGACCGCCGCCCCGCCGGAGAGCTGAGTCCAGTCGACCTTGATGTCGATGCCTTCCTGCTTGCCGTACTTCTCGATCAGGTTTTGATCGCGCACGACGTTGAGCAGCAGATAGACGATACCGAACTGTTCGGCGATGCGGATTTCACCTTCGGCGTGAGCCACGGTCGGCGCCACCAGGCTGCCGGCGATCAGGCTGAAACCCAGGCCGATGGCCGCGGCCAGTGGTGCAAAAGGAAGACGTTTGGACATGATCAAATCTCCGACAAATCAGAAAGGCGCGTCGCCCTGGATGGTGGTGCGATACAGCTTGCGGCGCAGGTAGCTCGGGCAGCCGGCGGCAAGGTGGATCAGCGAACGGTTGTCCCAGAACACCAGGTCATGGGGCTGCCACTGATGGCGGTAGATGTTTTGCGGCAACACGCTGTGGGCGTAGAGCTCGGCCAGCAGTTGCTGGCTTTCGTCCTCCGGCAGGCCAACGATGCGGGTGGTGAAGCCCTCGCTGACGAACAACGCCTTGCGGCCGTTTTCCGGGTGCGTCCGCACGACCGGGTGTACGACTTCAGCCACTTGGGCGAGCTGTTCCGGGGTCAGGGTCGGGCGCCAGTTGCCTTCGAATCTGGTCTCGCTGTAACGCGCCGTGTAGGAGTGCGCCGCCGAGCGACCTTCAACCGCTTTGCGCAACGCTTCAGGCAGGCTGTCCCAGGCCTTGTGCATGTCGGCGAACAGGGTGTCGCCACCCTCGGACGGCAGCTCCTGGGCATGCAGCATCGAACCCAGGCTCGGCAGTTCCTTGTAGGAGAGATCGGAGTGCCAGAATTTGCCGGCATCGCCCAGACCGATGTTCTGGCCATTCTCGACAATGTTGGAAACGATGAGGATTTCCGGATGCCCCGTCAGCAGGAACTGCTTGAGCACATGGATCTGCAACACGCCGAAACGGCGGCTGAAATCGATCTGTTGTTGGGGGGTGATGCGCTGGTCGCGGAACACCACCACGTGATGATCCAGGTGCGCGCGGTGAATGCGTGCAAAGTCCTGATCATTAATCGGGCGGGACAAATCGAGGCCGATGATTTCGGCGCCCACCGCGCCACTGAACGGGCGGATTTCAAAGCGTTGTGGCGCGATGACTGGCGATGCTGAAGCTGCGGACATAAATCACTCCCACGCACGGCACGCTCAAGGGCGCGCGCGTCGATCAGAAACTCACGGAGGTCCCGTGTTGGTTCGTGTCGTGCGGCGCGCCGATTGGTCGGCAGGTACGCAGGTGTGTGACTTTATAGATATAAGAAGAGGATTTTAAATACCGTTAGCGAATAACCATATGGCGTATTTCGCCTATGCTGCTGACAACATGACGCGGTTCACTTCTGAGGGATGCTCCATGTTCTACGTGCAACGCAATGCAGAAGGACAACTGATGCGCGTCGAAGCCGAAGCCTACGCCGAATCCACGGAAACGCTGCCGGCGGACCACCCTGACCTCCAGGCCTGGTTCGCCAACGAGGTCATGGCCACCAGCCTCAATCAACTCAAGCAGATTAAACAACTCAAGCAACTGCGCCAGAGCGACCTGGAAATGATTCGGGTACTCGACGACTTGATCGAGGTGCTGATCAGCAAAGGCGTGATCCTCGTCACCGACCTGCCGGCGCCCGCGCGGGCCAAACTGATGGACCGGACCCAGGCCCGGGAGGCATTGGGCGGGTTGAGTCATTTGGTTGATGATGATGAGGAAGGGGTTATCTAGGCCTCGGGCTCTTCAGCGTCGGTACTGGCGCCTTCGCGAGCAGGCTCGCTCCCACAGTTGATCGGTGGTGGTCGCAGGATTTGTGCACAAGGCAGACTCATTGTGGGAGCGAGCCTGCTCGCGACGACGGCAGCATGAACAACTAAATACTACCTACTGCCAAGGCCTGGGCTCCCCCACCAACCGCCCCTGAACCCCATAGACCCCCATCTCCCGAATCACCGCCAACTCCCCCTCGGTCTCGACCTGTTCGGCAATCAAGGGCAAGTCGATGCTATGGGCGGCGCGCTGGATGGCTTCGATGAACAGACGCTTGTCGCTCTCCTGATCGATCGCACGGATGTAGCTGCCATCGATCTTGAGGTACGCCAACCCGAGACGCGCCAGATTGCCGATCATGCTGAAACGCCCGCCAAAATGTTGCAGGCTCAGCGAGAACCCGAGTGCGCGCAAACGCCGCATCAGGTCTTCCAGCATGGCCTGCTCCGGCAACTGTTCTTCACCGATTTCCAGCGTCAGCCGTGGCCCCAGATTGGAATGAGAACGCAGCAGTTCGAGGAGTGCATCCCATGCTTGCGGGTTTTCCAAGGTGGCCGAAGACAGGTTCAACGCCAGCGAGGCGTCGTGATCGGCCATCTGCTCCAGCACCAACTCCAGCATCAGGCGGTCCAGCCGCGCGGTCCAGCCGAACCGCTGCAACCACGGCAGGAAGCGCCCCGCTGGAATGCTCTGGCCCTGGTCATCAATCAAGCGTGAAAGCACTTTGTGGTGCAGCACCAGTTGTGTGTCCTGGCAGGCCACCACCGGTTGGAAATACAGTTTGAATCGCCGTTGATTGAGTGCCTGATCCAGCAGGTTGTGCCAGGCGTGATGGTCATCGCCGACGCCGGACAGGGCGCGGTGATCCAGGCACACCCAATTTGAATCGCTCTGGCCTTCGGCTTGTGCCAACGCCTGATCAGCCAGCGCGAGCACCGCTTGCGGCGCATCGCCATGAACAAACGGTGCCAGCCCGATCGCAGCGACCGAAGCCACGTCGGTGGCCCCGGTCGCATGCAGGCTCGCCAGGGCCGTATCGAGGTGCTGCGCCAGTTGCAGCGCTTCTTCGCGCATCAGGCCCGGCGCCAGCACGGCAAATTCGCCGCCTCGAATCCGCGTGACGAGGTTTTGCGTTGCCGGATAGCGGGCGCATTCACGCGATAGCTGCTCGCCGACCGCCTGCAACAATTCGTCCGTGCGTTGCCCACCCAGGCGCTGGTTGAGCCCCGCCAGATCCTGAACCCGCAGCAACAACAAATAACCGGAGCTGGCCTGCTCCGGGTTGCTCACCCGCGCGTTCAATTGCATCTCGAAATAACGGCGGTTGGCCAACCCGGTCAGGTTGTCCTGATAGGATTCGGACCGCAGTTTTTCACTGCGCTCGGCCTGTTCCTGAAACAATGCCTTGAGCTTCTCGACCATCTGATTCATGGCCTGCACCACGCGCCGCAATTCAGGCGTGCGTGGCAGCTGCGGCAGACTGAGGAACTCGCGGCGGGCGATGGCGTGAGACTGCTGGACCATGTAGTCGAGCGGCTTCAATTGTCGACGCAGCAACAACGCCCCCAACACCGCGCTGATCACACCACAGATCAGCAGCCACAGCAGACTGCCCAGCGCGCTTTGCCACAATTTGGCCAGGGCGAACATCGGGTGACTGACCACCTCGACGCGCGCCGCCTGCTCCCAACCGCGGCTGACAATCGCATCGCCACCGGCCGGTTCCAGGCCGATCAGTCGGACGAACCAGTCCGGCACCTGGGTATCGGCCGGGATACCACTGCGCTCGACCAGCGTTTTATCGTTGGACAGATCGACCACCCGGATGCTCGCGTAGTAACCGCTGTCGAAGATCGAGCTGACCAGCAACTCGGTCATCGCCGTGTCGTCGATGTTCGGCGTCAGGGACAGCGCCAGCGCCGTCGCGGCGTCCTGGGCGTGGGAGCGCAACTGGTTGACGTACTGGCTGCGCGAGCTTTCGAGGCTGACCATGAAGCTGCCGGTGAAGGCGACGACCAGGAACAGACAGATAGCGATCAACAGTTGTTTGAACAAAGACATCTGTGGGCGTGCTCCTAATGAGTCGTCTCGACCGGAAATCCTTCGGCCTGCATTTTCTTCAACACATCCTGCCAACGGGACAGGCGTTTGGTGTCACCGACCTTCTGGTTGCCCTTGGCACCGGGTAACCACAACCCTTCTGCATTGAAAGCGTAGACCGGCAGCAAATCCGTACGCTGACTGGCCGGCTGGATCGTATCGATCAAACTGTCGAGCACCAGCGGCATGGCGTCGGGGCTTGCGTAGTAGGTCAACACCATGTGCGCGCGACTCAGGCTCAATGCCTTTACGTAGGTGATGCGCAACTTGTCGCTGGCAACACCTAGATGGCGCAGGCTGAAGTACTTGGCGATAGCGTAGTCTTCGCAATCGCCGGCACCTTTCCACAGGGCTTCGATCGGCGTTTCCCAATAATCGACCTGGTGCCAGAGGTCGATGTCTTCGACGTAGCGCATCCGCTGGTTGAAGAATCGGTTGACCAGGTTGAGCTGTTCCAGCTCGCTGACCTGCTTCTGCGTGGCCAACAACTGTTGCCAATCATCAATACGCTGCTGACCTTCGCCCAAAGGTCCGTACAATGCCTGCGCCCGACTGCTGATCAGGGAAAAATCCCAATCGGCCAGCACACCGCCCAGCATCACGCCGGACAGCAGCCAAGCGCCGCACAGCCAGCGCAATATCGGGGGAATCGGGAAACGTACCGCCAATGCAAGGCATCCAGGGTAGGCAGGAGGAAGTCGATTGATGGTGTAGGTTAGCCCGTTAAAAAACAATGGCACGGTGCGATCACCCACAGCGCGCTAAACTGGAGGAAGAACGCTCTGTTGCGCGTTTGACAAGCCGTCAGGCAGTTACTAGTGTCAATTGGATCCAAAAACAAATCAGTCAATCAGGGTGCGTTGTAGTGACACAAAAGCCCAACCCTCTCAGCAGTATCAAGGTCAACGGGCCGATTCCCGCTCACTTGGCACGCTCGGTGATCGAACAAACCCTGCGCTCGGCCATTCTCGATGGCCGCTTGCCTACCGGCATTGCATTGCGTCAGCAAGACCTGGCCGACCTGTTCGGTGTCAGCCGCATGCCGGTGCGCGAAGCCTTGCGCCAGCTCGAAGCCCAGGCGCTGCTCAACGTGGTCGCCCACAAAGGTGCGGTGGTTGCGCCGCTGGTTCAGGGCGATGCCACGGAAACCTACGCCTTGCGGATCCTCCTGGAGTCCGAGGCACTGAGGCTGTCGATCCCGCTGCTGGATACCGCGGATCTCGAACAGTCCGCCCGATATATCGACGAGCTGGAAACGCAACACGATTACACCGAAATCGGCCGGCTCAATCGTCTCTTCCATATGTCGCTCTACTGCAAGGCACCCAATAAGCGATTGCTGAAACTGGTCGAAGAGGGGTTGAACGAAGAGGAGCGCTTCCTGCGCTTCAACCTCGAAGCCATGGGCTTGGGCAAATTATCCCAGGAAGATCACCGGGCACTGTTGCGGGCCGCCGAAAACCACGATGTCGAAGGCTCGGTGAAGCTGCTGGAAAATCACCTCAATCGGGGGGTCGAGGTCATTACACGCTACCTCAATAGCCCCGAGGCCAAGAGTAGAAGCACCTCGAACTAACCCATCATCCTGTGGCGAGGGAGCTTGCTCCCGCCGGGCTGCGCAGCGGCCCTGAAATCTCGGTCATTGCCGAACATTGTGGGGAGTGCTTCGCCCTCCAGCGGGAGCAAGCTCCCTCGCCACAGGTACAGTGCCCGCGAATAATCCACTACAAAATCCCCTTCCCTATAACCCTGCCCGATTCCCGGTTCTGGGTGATAGCGGCTGCCTTGAATTACGCTCACTCTTGGGGTGCGACAACCATGAACGGGTGACGCACCGCTACAGTGGCGCAGTCCCCGCACCAAGAACCTACGGAAGGAGCCTTGTCACGGGAACGGAAGAATCGGCGCAGCCCCCGCCAACTTCCACCCCCTCAGATCACCTCGACGGATTCAGTTAGAAAGTTGCTTCGAGTGAGGCATTCACTCTTTATAAAAAATTCTGACTTATATAAGACGGAAGGAGCAGCTACATCCAAATAAAACTTAAACCAAAAGTCTTATTGAAACTTGTCACCCTCAAAAAAGTTGAACATACAAATATTAATAAAATAACTTGCTCAACACTTTGTTTGTGTACTAGCTTTTTCACGCCGCCCATAAACTCTGGCCGAACAGCGCATCAACACTGCTCTGAGAGCAACTTATACAGATCAATTCGTTTGAGGCATCCGCTCGCCAGCAGAAACTTCAAACAGCAATCAAGTAATTGATCGCCACTGACATTCAACTATTGAAAGGCTCGCTTATGAAATCAACTAAAGAACATCTCGAACAAAAAAAATCCGAACTGAGTGTGCATCCGATCTTCTCCGAAATCAGCTCACTGTCGGTATTGCAACGTTTCATGGAAACCCATGTCTTTGCCGTCTGGGACTTCATGTCGCTGACCAAGCGCCTGCAGCAGGAACTGACCTGTACGCGCCTTCCCTGGTTGCCCCCGCGCGATCCGCAGGCGGCGCGGCTGATCAATGAGATTGTGCTGGGTGAAGAGTCCGATGACCGCCCGGGCCAGGGTCACTACAGTCATTTCGAGTTGTACCTGGATGCCATGCGTGAAGTCGGCGCCAGCACCGACGCCGTAGAGCGCTTCGTGGCGCTGCAACAGGAGGGCGTAAGCTACGACGTGGCGCTGCAAAGTGTCGATGTCGAGCCGGCGGCAGCGCGATTCGTACGCCATACGCTGCACACCGCGCTGCACGCCCCGAGCCACAGTGTCGCGGCGGCATTTCTGCATGGACGCGAAAGCGTGATCCCACAGATGTTCCAGCGCATCCTCGATGACTGGGGCATCGGCATCGAACAGGCCCCGACCTTTCGCTACTACCTCGAGCGACACATCGAGGTCGACTCCGAAGACCATGGCCCTGCCGCTGAACAACTGCTCGCACGGCTGGTCGATGGCAACCCGCAACGCCAAGAAGACGTTTATGCCAGCGCTATCGCCGCCGTGGAAAGTCGCATCGCCCTGTGGGATGGCCTGCGACTGAGCATGAGCGAACCTTTGGCGGAGGTGAACGCATGAACGCCGCCGACTATCAGTCGTTCGCCGACGCCTGGGAGAGCCGCGCCACCATCCGCACCCGCCCGCGTCGCGTGCTGGAAAACGACGACAAACTGATCTATCCCCTGAGCCGCCAACCGTTGGTGCTCAGCGAAACCTTTCTGCGCGAATGCCCGCAACTGCGCGACTTTGCCCTGGTGCAGACGCTGTACAAATTCATCAACGACGTGGTGATTTTCGAAACCGAGATCGTCGACAAGACCGCCCGCAGCATCGCCAAGAATCGGTTCGCCGTGACCTTCCCGTTTGCCTGTCGCTACGACGCCATGACCGTGGTAGTGGATGAGGATTACCACGCGCTGGTGGCCATGGATTTCATGCAGCAGACCGTGGCCATGACCGGCATTACGCCCATCGATCTACCCGACGAAATCGAGCTGAGCCGTGCAATCCCGGCGGCCGTGGACCTCGCACCAGCGCATCTGCGCAGCGCCGTGGAATTGATCTGCGTGGCCATCGCCGAGAACACCGTGACCGGCGATGTCGCGGCGTTCGCCAAGGACGACACGGTCAAGCATTCGATCAAAGGGTTGATGGCCGACCACTTGCTCGACGAAGGCCGGCATTCCGGTTTCTGGTCGCGGATGGTGCGCATTTACTGGCACACCGCGAGCGAAGACGACCGCCAGTGCATCGCGCAAATCCTGCCGGTGTTCATCGGCCATTACCTGACGAACGACATCCAGAAGTCCTTCGACTTCCACCTGATCGACGCCTTGCAGATCAGCGATGCGACGCGCCAAGTCCTCAAGAGCGAAGTGTCGGGGCTGGCCTTTCCGATCAACCGCCATCACCCCCTGGTGGCCAACATCGTGCGGTTCTTCCGCAGCAGCTCGCTGCTCGATTCTCCGTGCGTGCAAAGCGCCTTGAGCGACTACCTGATCTGACGAGGAGCACATCATGAGACGTCTCGACATTCTGCTCATTGGACAAAGCCAGGCCCTGACCGATCTTGGGCTGGAACTGGAGCAACACGGTCATGCACTGACGCGGGTAACGGCGCTCGATGATCAAGTGCCGAGTCACTCGGATCTTGTGATCGATGATGCCAGCTTGCCGGTCGAGAGGCTCGGTGATGCGACGCGACTGACCCTGCAACTGGGTATCGGGCTGCCGGGCGCTTGCGGCCTACCGTCATTGGACTTGCTGTGCCTGCACAATTCGACGCTGCACGCTCGCGTGCCAATCGCCGAGGAACTGTCAGGCAACGGTCAGGCACTGCGTCTGCGCGCGGTGGCAGAAATGGTGGACCAGATGGCCCTGCTGGTCAGTCGCTACTCCCGGGATGCCGAGTATTTTCTGCTCGCCGAACCAGTGGCCCCCGTTCACTTCGAAAAGGTCGAAAACCTGCTGTTTCTCGATTGCCTGGCGTTCGTCCATCAGCGCAATACAACCGCAGAACCCCGGCTGCTGGAACTGGCCCGGGTGCCAATGATCGAGCGACTGGAACAGCGTTTCATTGAGTGTGCCAAACGACCGGCGTTGAGCGTGGCAGGCAGCACACTCGACTATCGCCAATTGCATGCCCTGAGCCGCGCTGTTCAGCAGCGTTTGCAGCCCCTGCTCGATCAACATGAGGGGTCGTGGGTGGTGGGCATCTGCCTGCCAAAATGCACTGCTTTGTACGCGGGGATTCTGGCGATTCTGGGCAGCGGTGCGGTGTACCTGCCGCTGGAACCGAACCATCCGTTGCAACGTCAGCAGTACATCCTGTCGAACGCCGGCGCGGTGTTACTGCTGCACGACGGGGAGCATCCACTCGCGGCAGAAATGCCAGGCCTGGATATCACCGTCATCGACTGCGATGAGGTGAATCTCGATCTCCCCCTGATGCACCACCGCGCCGATCTCGACGCGCCATGCATGGCGCTCTACACCTCGGGCACCACCGGCCATCCCAAAGGCGTGCTGCTCAACCAGGCCAACCTCGCCCACTTCACGGCGTGGTACGCCGACTATGTGCAACTGACCGAACAGAGTCGCGTGCTGCAATTTTCCTCGTTGAGTTTCGACTCGTCGCTGATCGATATTTTCCCGACCTTGCTGCAAGGCGCCGAGTTGATCGTACCCAGCGACGATCAGCGACGCGATCCGCTGCAACTGGTGGAGCTGATTCGTCATCAACGCCTGAGCCACGCCTTTCTACCGCCAGCACTGTTGAGCATTCTGCCGCTGGAGCAACTGATCAATCTCGATCACATCATGACCGGCGGCGATGTCTGCGAGCCTTGGGTCATCGAGCAACTGACCCGTCAGGGCAAGCTCTACAACCTTTATGGCCCCACCGAAGCCACGGTGCTGATTACCGCGCGACGACTGCAGTCCGGCGATCACAATCGGACCCTGGGCGACCCGATCGCCAACAGTCAGGTGCTGATTCTCGATGAGGATTTGCAACCGGTGGTCGAGCAGACCGTCGGCGAGCTGCACATCGTCGGTCCGGGCGTGTGCCTGGGTTACCTGAACAACCCGCAACAAACCGCCGAACGCTACCTGAACCTGACCCTGCCCGATGGCCAGTGCCTGCGCGCCTATCGCACCGGCGACATGGCGAAGTGGACCGCTTCCGGTATCGAGCTGTGCGGGCGGCGCGACAATCAGGTGAAGATTCGCGGCTTTCGGGTCGAGCCGGAAGAGATCGAACGCTGCCTGCGCGACAGCCAGTTGTATCGGCAGGTGGCGGTGGTGATCGATAGCCAGCGTCGGATACTGGCCTTCCTCGCCCAGCCTCGCGAACCCCGGCCCGGTGCCGCTCGCGAAGCGCTCAAAGCCCACGCCAGGCAATTGCTGCCCGACTACATGCAGCCCGTAGCGTGGACCGAACTGGCGAGCATGCCATACGCCAGCAACGGCAAGGTCGATCGCAAGGCGCTGCTGGAATTGCCGGTCAGCGTCAGCGAAAACACTCTGCGACGCCTGCCCGCCAACGCCGATGAAGCCCTGCTGCTGGAGATCTGGGCCGAGCTGCTGGAGTTGCCCGCCAACGATATTTCCACCGACGAAAGTTTTTTCAATCTGGGCGGGCACTCGATTCTGCTGTCACAGATGCTGCTGCGCTTGCGCGAAGAATTCGGCCGCAGCATTTCGATCAACCGCTTCATCGAACTGCCCACCATCACCAAACTGGCGACACTGGTGCGTGGCTCCGGCAGTGATGAGGTGTTGAGTGAACAAGCCGTGGCCGATGCCTCGCGCGAACTTCAGGTGCAGCCATTGCCAATCAGCCGCATGGGTGATGTGCACAAGGTGATCGTCACGGGCGCCAACAGCTTTGTCGGCGTCCACATCGTCGAAGCGCTGTTGGCGTGGGGCGCCAGCGAAATCGCCTGCCTGGTCCGCGACGGCAACGGGCAATCGGCGACCGAGCGCTTCGCCCAGGCACTGCGTGAGAACCGCCTGGAGCATCTGGATTTGAGTCGGGTGCGGGTTTACGCGGCGGACATTACGCGCCCGGAATTGGGGCTGGCCGCCGAGGTCTACGAACGCCTTGATCGGGAATTCGGCGCTCTGGTGCACAACGCGGCCAACGTCAATCACGTACTCGATTACGAGTCGCTGGCGCGCGACAACGTCGAACCGATTTTCGAGTGCCTGCGGTTGTGCGAAGGGCGCAGCAAAAAGATCTTCAACTTCGTCTCGACACTCTCGGCCTCCAGCACGATTTCCGCCGATGGCCGGGTGCTTGAACTGCCCGCCGCGCAAACCCCGCCGATCTACATCAAGAACGGCTACAACCTGTCCAAGTGGGTGGGCGAGCGAATCCTCGAACGCGCCCGTGAGCGTGGCGTGCAGGTCAATCTCTTCCGGCCCGGGAACATCAGCTTCAACAGCCTCACGGGCGTGTGCCAACCGCACAAGAACCGTTTGATGCTGATGCTCAAGGGTTCGATCCAGCTCGGCCAGGTGCCGGAGTTCGCGCTGAACTTCGACTTGATGCCGGTGGATTTCCTCGCCCGTTTCATCGCCTTCCATGCCAGCCGCTATCAGCCGGAAAAAGCGGTGTTCAACCTGCACAACCCCGAGCCCCTGAGCTGGGATCGCTATGTGGCGTCCTTTCGTGAAGCCGGTCGGGAGTTTTCCCTGGTCAGCGTCGCCGACTGGCAACAACAACTGGGGCGGGTCGACAGCGACAACGCGTTGTTCGGCGTGCTGGGTTTCTACCTCAACGGATTCGAGGAAGACATCGGCGACATCTCGATGATCGGCCATGACAACGCCCAGGCCGGTGTACGGCAGATGGGCGCGCGCTACCCGGAAAAATCCCCGGCGCTACTGCGTCGCGGCTGCGACTACCTCAAAGAAATCAATTTCATCTGATTCATCCCAACCAAGAACGGAGCAAAACCATGAGCACACTGCAACCCGATACCCTGATCAAAAACCCGCAAGGCTGCCACGTTGTGTCCTCTGTGGAAGTCCCGGCGGATGCCAAGCAGGTCTGGGCGGTGGTCGGCAACTTTGCCGGCTTCGACCGATTCATTCCGGCGCTGTCGCACATTGAGATGACCGGTGAAGGCGTGTCATCCCTGCGCAAGAAGTTCTTCAAGGACGGCAATCTGGTGGTCGAGCAGCTTAACTCCCGCGACGACCAGGCCCTGAGCATGACCTGGACCACGATCTACAACACGCTGGGCGTGGCTCATTTGTGGGCGGCGATGCAGGTAAAACCGCTGGGTGCAGGCAAGTCTGAGGCGACCTGGACCATCATCGCCGAACCGGCGCAGGGTGGCACCGAAGCTTTGCCGGGCTTCAAGGAGTTCGTGCAGGGGTTTGCCGATGATGCGATGAATAATGTGTTGAAGCTGTTTGTGTAAGGCTTTCGTTTAGCGGTGGCAGGTACACCGCTTTCGCGAGCAAGCCCGCTCCCACACTTGGTCTTCAGTGACTGCAGTATTTGTGTCCGACGAAGATCGAATGTGGGAGCGGGCTTGCTCGCGAAGAACGATAACGCGGTGCAACTGATGTAAAGAGCAGCAGCAGTTGCAAATTCCCCACCCCTTGATAACAATGCGACCAATTATCATTTGTGACGTCCGAGCAGTCGCGTTCATGTCCTCACCTGAGTTCGCAGTACAGGCGCTTTACAGCTGCCATCGCGGTTGGCGCAGTGCGAAGGCCTCACGCACAAACAGATTGCCCATCGGATGGGGTTGTCCCTGCGCTCGGTGGAGCGTTATGTGGCCGATGCGCTTTTCCACTGCTACACGCTGCGGTTTCAAGCGTGAAGCCGGTGGATAACCTGTCGCTGAACCGACATGGCGAGCCGCAACAACAAGTGGTCAAACAAGCCATCCATTGGCTGCTGCGCCTGCGCAATAACGCCTCCAATTCCAAGCTGCGTCAGCAATGCGACGTCTGGCGTGCTGCGCACCATGAGCATGAGCTGGCCTGGCAGCGGGTGCAGTCGCTGCACTCGGAACTGAGCAGCAACCTGCGAGGGGTGCCAGGCGCACAGGCAGCGTTCAATACCCTGGAAAACAGCGCTCAGGAATTGGGGCGACGCCAGGCATTGAAGCTGCTTTCAGGGGCATTACTGATGGGCTCGGTCGCGTGGCTGGGCAAGGATGCCGTCGGCTGGCAACAATGGAGCGCCGACTTCGCCACCGCCACCGGCGAGCGCCGTGCCTTCCAGCTGCCGGATGGCACTCGGCTGGAGCTCAATACCGACAGTGCGGTGGATCTGGATTACACACCACAACAGCGCTTGATCAAACTGACCCGCGGCGAGATCATCATCACCTGTGGCGGTGCCGATGAAGGCGCTGCATTCGACCGCCCCTTACGCATTCAAAGCCGCCACGGCGTGTACGAAGGCTTAGGCGCGCGCTTCATCCTGCGTCAGGACGCCGACTGCACCCGGCTCAGCGTCACCAATGGCCAAGTGGTGATCCATTCGCCTCTGGATGCCGATGACCAGCCGGCTCGCGCGGAGGCCGGGCACAGTTACCTGATCGACCACCATCAAGCGAAGTTGGTGCCGCCTCCGGATATGGATGTCGGTGCCTGGGCAGATGGACTGATCGTGACCCGCAACATGCGGCTGGGGGATTTCCTCAAGGAAGTCGGACGCTATCGCCACGGTTATCTGACGTGCGCGGCCGACATTGCCGACTTGCGATTGTCGGGGGTTTTCCGCCTGGAGGACACCGACAAGCTGCTGGCCATCCTGCCGCAAACCTTGCCGGTGCAACTGCGCTATCGCACGCGCTGGTGGGTGACACTGGAACGGCAGGTCTGACAACTTTTTCTGGCGGGTTTTCCGAGCAAGTCCGGCTTAGTCAGTAAGCACTTCAGCTCAGCCTCAGCGACTACACACGGAAACCTACGATGACTGCCCGCTCCATCTGTAAAAACCCTCGCCATTTCGCGGCGAAATCGGCCGTCCTGCACCATGCCGTTCGTGCCGCAGCTCGCCCGGCGGCCTCACGCCTTCATCGTCGATAACATGCTGCAGACGGAATTTTTCACCGATGCAGCCACGGTGAGCTACCAGTTCTGATTGCTCATCTCGCGCGCATAAAAAAGCCAGGCCCTGAATCCAGGACCTGGCTTTTTTACATCTGCAGCTTTTTGGGAGCCTTGGAACGACAAAACCCCTGTCTGCGCAAGCAGACAGGGGTTTCGGAATTCAATCTTGACGATGACCTACTCTCACATGGGGAAACCCCACACTACCATCGGCGAT
>NZ_JBSVWS010000131.1:0-17335 GCF_054071155.1 Pseudomonas sp. SDO5532_S415
TCAAAGCAGAAATGCTGCAACCTTGCTCGCCGCAGCCGCCAGATGCTGTTCATGCGTAAACCCCGAAGCCTTCAACGGCTTCATATCATGATCCCCCGCCACCAGCCAGAACACGTCGATATTCGGCGATAACACATACCCTTCCACTGCCTGGCGATTGCCCAACGCATCCCGCTCACCCTGCACGATCAAAGTCCGCGTCTTCAATCCGGCCAAATGCTCGACCCGTGGCTTCTCCGGTTTGCCCACCGCATAAAACGGATAACCCAGGCACACCAGCGCATCGGCGCCTAATTCATCTGCCAGCAAACTGGCCATCCGCCCGCCCATGGACTTGCCGCCGATGGCCAGCGGCCCAGCGACATGGCGTCGCACCTGGGCATACACCTCACGCCAGCATTCCAGCAGCTTCGGTGCCGGATTGGGCGGGCGCTTGCCGCCGTCGACACGCCGTTGCGCCATGTACGCAAACTCAAAGCGCAACACGTTGACGCCAAGCGCCGCGAGGCGTGCAGCCATGTCGTTCATCCAGTCGCTGTCCATCGGCGCGCCGGCGCCATGGGCGAGGATCAGCGTCGCCGACGCCGGCGCCACAGCGGCATCCCACAGCCATCCATGATCCTGCACGCACTGCGCCCATTGATCCCCGTCAATACCGGCCTTGTGCTGTTTGTCCATGCTTGCCTCGCTTTTAGTCTGCCTATAACTCCAGGCGAAGGGTGCGCTGCCGGCGCTTCCTTCGGCTGAACCGTGGATGGGGAACCATGAACACTTCTATCAGTACCGCCTACAACTACAAGGTGGTCCGCCAATTCGCCATTATGACGGTGGTGTGGGGCATCGTCGGCATGGGGCTCGGGGTATTTCTCGCCGCCCAGTTGGTCTGGCCCGAACTCAACTTCAATTTGCCCTGGACCAGTTTCGGGCGGTTGCGCCCGCTGCACACCAACGCGGTGATCTTCGCGTTCGGCGGCTGCGCCTTGTTCGCCAGTTCGTTCTACTCGGTGCAACGCACCTGCCAGACCCAGTTGTTTGCTCCGAAAATCGCCGCGTTCTGCTTCTGGGGCTGGCAACTTGTGATCCTGCTGGCGGCCATCAGCCTACCGCTGGGCTACACCAGTTCCAAGGAATACGCCGAACTGGAGTGGCCGATCGACATCCTGATCACCATCGTCTGGGTCGCGTACGCCATCGTGTTCTTCGGCACGGTGATGCAGCGCAAGACCAAGCATATCTACGTCGGTAACTGGTTCTTCGGCGGGTTCATCATCACCGTCGCCATCCTGCACATCGTCAACAACCTTGAGTTGCCGGTGAGTTTTACCAAGTCCTACTCGCTGTATGCCGGTGCGACCGATGCCATGGTGCAGTGGTGGTACGGCCACAACGCCGTGGGCTTTTTCCTGACTGCCGGTTTCCTCGGCATGATGTATTACTTCGTGCCCAAGCAGGCCGAACGCCCGGTGTACTCCTATCGCCTGTCGATCGTGCACTTTTGGGCGCTGATCACCCTGTACATCTGGGCAGGTCCCCACCACCTGCACTACACCGCGCTACCTGACTGGGCGCAATCGCTGGGCATGGTGATGTCGCTGATCCTGCTGGCGCCGAGCTGGGGCGGGATGATCAACGGCATGATGACCCTGTCGGGCGCCTGGCATAAATTGCGCAGCGACCCGATCCTGCGCTTCCTCGTGGTCTCCCTGGCCTTCTACGGCATGTCGACGTTCGAGGGACCGATGATGGCGATCAAGACCGTCAATGCCCTCTCCCACTACACCGACTGGACCATCGGCCACGTTCACGCCGGCGCGCTCGGCTGGGTGGCGATGATTTCCATCGGCGCGCTGTACCACATGATCCCGAAAGTCTTCGGCCGTGAGCAGATGCACAGCATCGGCCTGATCAACGCGCACTTCTGGCTCGCGACCATCGGCACCGTTCTCTACATCGCTTCGATGTGGGTCAACGGCATCGCCCAGGGCTTGATGTGGCGCGCGGTGAACGAAGACGGCACGCTGACCTACTCCTTCGTCGAAACCCTGGTGGCCAGCCACCCGGGCTTCATCGTGCGACTGGTGGGCGGGGCGATCTTCCTCTGCGGCATGTTGCTGATGGCTTACAACACCTGGCGCACCGTGCGGGCTTCGCAGCCTGCCGAAGTCGCCGCTGCCGCGCAGATGGCCTGAGGAGTCCGCCATGAAACACGAAACAATCGAGAAAAACGTCGGCCTGCTGATGCTGCTGATGGTGTTCGCCGTGAGCATCGGCGGCCTGACCCAGATCGTCCCGCTGTTCTTCCAGGACGTGACCAATAAACCGGTGGAAGGCATGAAGCCCTACACCGCGCTGCAGCTCGAAGGTCGCGACATCTATATCCGCGAAGGCTGTGTCGGTTGTCACTCGCAGATGATTCGCCCGTTTCGCGCCGAGACCGAACGCTACGGCCACTACTCGGTGGCGGGGGAAAGCGTCTGGGATCACCCGTTCCTCTGGGGTTCCAAACGTACAGGCCCGGACCTGGCGCGGGTCGGGGCGCGCTACTCGGATGACTGGCACCGCGCGCATTTGTACAACCCGCGCAACGTGGTGCCGGAATCGAAGATGCCCGCCTACCCGTGGCTGGTGGCCAATCAGGTCGACAGCAGCCACACCGAAACCAAGCTCAAGGCCATGCGTACGCTGGGCGTGCCCTACACCGACGACGACATTGCGGGCAGCGTCGAGTCACTCAAGGGCAAGACCGAGATGGACGCACTGGTCGCCTACCTGCAAGTGCTCGGCACTGCGATCAAGAGCAAGAGGTGACACATGGTCTTTGAAGTCAGTACTGGCATGATCCGCGGCCTGGGCACGGTCGTGGTGTTCGTGGCCTTCGTCGGCCTGACCCTATGGGTGTTCAACGGCAAGCGCAGCCCCGAATTCGCCGAAGCACGCCTGCTGCCGTTCGCCGACGAGCCGCCATCGGAAAACAGCCCTCAACAAGAAACCGCCGCAAGGAGTACCCGGCCATGACCACCTTCTGGAGTACGTGGATCTGCGTACTGACCATCGGCAGCCTTATCGGCCTGACCTGGTTGCTGATCGGCACCCGCCGGGGCGAAACCAAGGGCAGTGTCGACCAGACCATGGGCCACAGCTTTGACGGCATCGAGGAGTACGACAACCCATTGCCGCAATGGTGGTTCATGCTGTTCGCCGGCACCCTGGTGTTCTCTGTCGGCTATCTGATTCTCTATCCGGGCCTGGGCAACTGGAAAGGCATCCTGCCCGGCTACGACAACGGCTGGACCGGCGTGCACGAATGGGAAAAGGAGATGGACAAGGCGGACGCGAAGTTCGGACCGATCTTCGCCAAATTCGCCGCGATGCCGGTGGAAGAAGTGGCCAAGGACCCGCAAGCACTGAAAATGGGCGGTCGTCTGTTCGCCTCCAACTGCTCGGTGTGTCACGGCTCGGACGCCAAAGGAGCGTTCGGCTTCCCCAACCTGGCGGACAGTGACTGGCGCTGGGGCGGCAACGCCGAAACCATCAAGACCACCATCATGGGCGGACGCATGGCGGCGATGCCGGCCTGGGGTGAAGTCCTCGGCGAGGCCGGCGTAAAAAACGTCGCGGCTTATGTGCGCCACCAACTGGCTGGCCTGCCTCTGCCTGCCGACAGCGACGCCGACCTGCAAGCCGGGCAGCAAGCGTTCAGCACCACCTGCGTCGCCTGTCACGGGGCGAACGGCCAGGGCACTGAAGCCATGGGGGCGCCGAACCTGACGCACCCGGCCGGTTTCATCTATGGCACCAGCCTGACCCAGCTTGAACAGACCATCCGCCATGGCCGCCAGGGTCATATGCCGGCGCAGAGCGAACTGCTCGGTAACGATAAAGTGCAACTGCTGGCCGCGTATGTGTACAGCTTGTCCCACGGATTGAATACCGAGCGTTTGCAGGCTGAAGGCAAAGGCGAATAATTCTTGACCGCTCTACTGCCGCATTCTCCCGAATGCGGCAGTTCACTTCCCCTTTGCGACCCATTGTCGCACCCTCCACGAGTCTGCCTTTCGGTTCCCCGGATTCGGGTCTAAGCTTCCTCCGATGCGGACTGGCCAGTGCCGGTTCCAGGTCGACCCTGAACGATGTGTTCGACGAATCTGCCCGATGACAGGCCGCAAAGGCTGGTAGATACCGGCTGTCGCGCCAATTGCCTGCGGTCACCCAATCGTTGTGTTTGAACACACCCCGTTACATCCGACCTGACCCCCTCGCCTGATCAGTTTTCCGGGACGTTTTGTCCGCGGCCGATTTTGTCCTTACGCGGCGCATGGAAAGGCCGCAGAATCAGCATTTGAACGCATTGACCCAGGTCATGGCGCGTTGCAATGACCCTACGCTTTCTACATACTTGCGGCCGATTTTTAATCCTAATAAAACACCCAAACCGTGGAACCTTAGAATGAGCACAGCAATCAGTCCGACTGCTTATAACTATAAGGTAGTCCGCCAGTTCGCCATCATGACGGTGGTCTGGGGGATCCTTGGCATGGGGCTCGGTGTCTTCATCGCCTCTCAACTGGTCTGGCCGGAATTGAACTTCGGTCTGCCCTGGACGAGCTTTGGACGCCTGCGCCCGTTGCACACAAACCTGGTGATTTTCGCCTTCGGTGGATGTGCACTGTTTGCCACTTCCTATTACGTCGTGCAGCGAACCTGCCAAACGCGACTGATTTCCGACAGCCTCGCCGCCTTCACCTTCTGGGGTTGGCAAGCGGTGATCGTCGGCGCCATCGTTACCTTGCCGCTGGGTTACACCACCACCAAGGAATACGCTGAGCTGGAATGGCCCCTGGCTATTCTGCTGGCCATCGTCTGGGTCACCTACGGTCTGGTGTTCTTCGGCACCATCGTCAAGCGCAAGACCAAGCACATCTATGTGGGCAACTGGTTCTACGGTGCCTTCATCGTCGTGACGGCGATGCTGCACATCGTCAACCACGCTTCCTTGCCCGTCAGTTTCTTCAAGTCGTACTCGGCCTACTCGGGTGCGACCGACGCGATGATCCAGTGGTGGTACGGCCACAACGCCGTAGGCTTCTTCCTGACCACCGGCTTCCTGGGGATGATGTACTACTTCGTGCCGAAACAGGCCGAGCGTCCGATCTACTCCTATCGCCTGTCGATCGTGCACTTCTGGGCGCTGATCACCCTGTACATCTGGGCCGGTCCGCACCACCTGCACTACACCGCGCTGCCGGACTGGGCGCAATCGCTGGGCATGGCGATGTCGATCATCCTGCTGGCGCCGAGCTGGGGCGGCATGATCAACGGCATGATGACCCTGTCGGGTGCCTGGCATAAGCTGCGCACCGACCCGATCCTGCGCTTCCTGGTCGTCTCCCTGGCTTTCTACGGCATGTCGACCTTCGAAGGCCCGATGATGGCGATCAAGACCGTGAACTCGCTGTCGCACTACACCGACTGGACCATCGGCCACGTACACGCCGGCGCCCTGGGCTGGGTAGCGATGATTTCGATCGGCGCGATCTACCACATGATCCCGAAACTGTTCGGTCGTGCGCAGATGCACAGCGTCGGCCTGATCAACACGCACTTCTGGCTGGCCACCATCGGTACCGTCCTGTACATCGCTTCGATGTGGGTAAACGGCATCACCCAGGGCCTGATGTGGCGTGCAATCAACGATGACGGCACCCTCACCTACTCGTTCGTCGAAGCGCTGCAAGCCAGCCACCCTGGTTTCATCGTCCGCGCCCTGGGCGGTGCGTTCTTCGCCGCCGGCATGCTGTTCATGGCCTACAACGTGTACCGCACCGTACGCGCCTCGAACCCGGCTGAAGCCGAAGCCGCCGAACAGATCGCTGTAGTTGGAGCTCACTGATGAAGCATGAAGCAGTCGAGAAGAACATTGGCCTGCTGGCCTTCTTCATGGTCATCGCCGTCAGCGTCGGCGGCCTGACCCAGATCGTTCCGCTGTTTTTCCAGGACGTCACCAACAAGCCGGTCGAAGGCATGAAGCCTCGCTCCGCCCTTGAACTGGAAGGCCGCGATATCTACATCGCCAACGGTTGCGTCAGCTGCCATTCGCAGATGATCCGCCCGTTCCGTGCTGAAACCGAACGTTACGGCCACTACTCGGTTGCCGGTGAAAGCGTCTGGGACCACCCGTTCCTGTGGGGTTCCAAGCGTACCGGTCCGGACCTGGCCCGTGTCGGCGGTCGTTACTCCGATGACTGGCAGCGTGCGCACTTGTACAACCCGCGCAACGTGGTGCCCGAATCGAAAATGCCGGCCTACCCGTTCCTCGTGGAAAACAAGCTCGACGGCAAAGACACCGCGAAGAAAATGGAAGTCTTGCGCGCGCTCGGCGTCCCTTACACCGACGAAGACATCGCCGGTGCCAAGGATGCCGTGAAGGGCAAAACCGAAATGGACGCGCTGGTGGCCTATCTGCAAGGCCTGGGCACCATCATCAAAAGCAAACGGTGATCTAAATGGATATCGGGATGATTCGTGGCCTGGGCACCGTTGTCGTGATGGTTGCCTTTATCGGTCTGGCCTTGTGGGTGTTCAGCCCCAAGCGCAAGTCGGAGTTTGAAGACGCGACCTTGCTGCCTTTCGCGGATGATCCCGAAGCCATCAAGCACGTCGAGCAAGCTTCTAGGAGTAACAAAGAATGACTACATTCTGGAGTCTGTACGTCACAGTCCTCAGTCTCGGTACGATCTTTTCCCTGACCTGGCTGCTGCTGTCGACCCGCAAGGGCCAGCGCACCGAGTCCACCGAAGAGACGGTTGGGCACTCCTTCGACGGGATCGAGGAGTATGACAACCCGCTGCCGAAATGGTGGTTCATGCTGTTCGTGGGCACCATCATTTTCGCCCTGGGTTACCTGGTGTTGTACCCGGGCCTGGGTAACTGGAAAGGCTTGCTGCCAGGTTACAACTACCTGGACAACGAGAAGCAGACCGCGTTCGCCAACGGCCAGACCGGCTGGACCGGCGTTCACGAGTGGGAAAAGGAAATGGCCCGTTCGGACGCCAAGTTCGGTCCGATCTTCGCCAAGTTCGCTTCCATGCCGATCGAAGAAGTGGCCAAAGACCCGCAAGCCCTGAAGATGGGTGGCCGCCTGTTCGCCTCCAACTGCTCGGTCTGTCACGGTTCCGACGCCAAGGGCGCTTACGGCTTCCCTAACCTGACCGACGCCGACTGGCGCTGGGGCGGCGAGGCGGAAACCATCAAGGCCACCATCATGGGCGGCCGTCACGCGGTCATGCCGGCGTGGGCTGAAGTGATCGGCGAGCAAGGCGTCAGTGACGTTGCTGCTTTTGTCCTGACCAACCTCGATGGCCGCAAGCTGCCGGAAGGCGCCAAGGCTGATCCGGTTGCGGGCCAGAAGCTGTTCGCTGCCAACTGCGTGGCTTGCCACGGTCCGCAGGGCAAAGGCACCCCGGCCATGGGTGCTCCTGACCTGACCCACCCGGGCGCCTTCATCTACGGTTCGAGCTTCGCTCAACTGCAGCAGACTATCCGTTACGGCCGTCAGGGCCAGATGCCTGCGCAAGAGCAAATGCAGGGCAATGACAAGGTTCACCTGCTGGCCGCTTACGTCTACAGCCTGTCTCACGGCGAGAAGGCTGCGGCGGAAAATGCCCAGTAAGGCAAACGCTTGATGCAAAGAAAAAGGCCCTGTCATCTGACAGGGCCTTTTTTTTGATCTATCAAAACAACCGCCGGTCGAGCACTCACACCACAAAGTTGCGAGCCATACAAGCAAGTAGTAACGTTTCTACATTCGAGCATTCAGAGAGGGTCAGACATAATGGCCATCACCACCATTTCCAGTCGCGAATTCAATCAGGACACAAGCGGTGCCAAAAAAGCCACGCGCCAGGGTCCGGTTTTCATCACCGACCGAGGCAAGCCGGCCCATGTGCTGCTAAGCATTGAGGATTACCAGAAATTGACCGGCATCAACGCCGACATCGTCGAACTGCTGGTAATGCCAGAAGCGGCAGACATCGAGTTCGAAACCGAACGCGCCGTGATCACTCATCGCCCCGTGGATTTGTCTTGATGTTTCTTCTCGATACCAACGTGATTTCTGAACTGCGTAAGCCCCATGCTGATACGAACGTTGTCGCCTGGGCCAAAAGCATCATCGCTCCCCGAATGTTTATTTCGGCCATAACCTTGAAAGAACTGGAGACGGGCGTCCTGCGCATGGAGCGTCGCGATCCCGCTCAGGGAAAGGTATTGCGTACCTGGCTCAAGCGCCATGTCATTCCGGCTTTCGACGCTCGAATCCTGCCGATCGATGCCGCCGTGGCCCTTCGGTGTGCCAGCTTGCATGTTCCGGATCGCACAAACGAAGCGGACGCGTTGATTGCAGCGACGGCGCTGGTTCATGGCTTGACCGTCGTCACCCGTAACGTCAGCGATTTTCAATCCAGTGGTGTGCAGTTGATTAACCCATGGGTCAATTGACCGTCGACACCCGCAAAACCGTCCATAATTCACAAGTCAATTGATACAGGTCATTACACGGTCAGTTGATTTCCACCAACGTGACCAAAGGTCGCACCCTTGGGCTAGAGCGACAGGCGTATCATTGCGCCACTGCAACACCTCTTTTTGACCGCGGTCGGCACGTACTGACCGAGGCATTTTTCCACTGCCGTGGGATGCAACCGATGAGCAACCAGATTCCGGTACACGACGTTACCCCGCCCGCCAAAAACGGGAACAACACCGTCGACCTCTACGCCTCTCGAGAAAAGATCTACACCCGTGCCTTCACCGGCATTTTCCGCAACCTGCGGATAGCCGGTGGTGCTGTGCTGTTCCTGTTGTATTTCGGTACGGTCTGGCTGAACTGGGGCGGTCACCAGGCTGTCTGGTGGAACCTGCCGGAGCGTAAATTCTTCATCTTCGGCGCGACCTTCTGGCCACAGGACTTCATCCTGCTGTCGGGCATGTTGATCATCGCGGCCTTCGGTCTGTTCTTCATCACGGTGTATGCGGGCCGGGTCTGGTGTGGTTATACCTGTCCGCAGAGCGTCTGGACCTGGATTTACATGTGGTGTGAAAAGGTCACCGAAGGCGACCGCAACCAGCGCATCAAGCTCGACAAGGCGCCGATGAGCGCCAACAAATTCCTGCGCAAGTTCAGCAAGCACACGATGTGGCTGCTGATCGGTTTCGTGACCGGCATGACCTTCGTCGGCTACTTCTCGCCGATCCGTGAGCTGACCATCGACTTCTTCACCGGCGAGGCCGATGGCTGGTCCTATTTCTGGGTCGGCTTCTTCACCCTCGCCACCTATGGCAACGCCGGCTGGCTGCGCGAGCAGGTGTGTATTTACATGTGTCCGTATGCGCGCTTCCAGAGCGTGATGTTCGACAAGGACACCTTGATCGTTTCGTACGACCCGCGTCGTGGCGAAGGCCGTGGCCCACGCAAGAAAGGCATCGACTACAAGGCTCAGGGCCTGGGCGACTGCATCGACTGCACCATGTGCGTCCAGGTCTGCCCGACCGGCATCGACATCCGTGACGGCCTGCAAATCGAATGCATCGGTTGCGCCGCCTGCATCGATGCCTGCGACGCCATCATGGACAAGATGGAGTATCCACGCGGCCTGATCAGCTACACCACCGAACACAACCTGTCCGGCCAGAAAACCCATAAACTGCGTCCGCGCCTGATTGGCTATGCCGTGGTGTTGCTGGCAATGATCAGCCTGCTGGTCACCGCGTTCTTCATGCGCTCGCTGGTGGGTTTCGACGTCAGCAAGGACCGTGTGCTGTACCGCGAGAACGCCGAGGGCCGGATCGAAAACGTCTACAGCCTGAAGATCATGAACAAGGATCAGCGCGACCATACCTATGTGCTCGAAGCCACCGGCCTGCCGGACCTCAAGCTGCAAGGCAGGCGCGAGATCAAGGTCGCGGCCGGCGATATCGTCAGCCAGCCGGCCGAACTGTCCGTGGCCCCGGAACACCTGCCATCGAGCACTAACGAGGTGAAATTCATCCTCAAGGACGCCGATGACGCCAGCATTCACGTTGAAGCCAAGAGCCGATTCATCGGCCCACAAATTCGTTGAGAGAAGTGATCATGCCCGCAGCAACTGCCGCAAGTCCCTGGTACAAGCACCTTTGGCCATGGATCATCATCGGGATCCTGGCTTGCTCGGTGACCCTGACTTTGTCCATGGTGACCATCGCGGTGAACAATCCGGACAACCTGGTCAACGACAACTACTACGAGGCCGGCAAAGGCATCAACCGCTCCCTCGACCGTGAACTGCTGGCGCAGACCCTGTTGATGCGCGCCAGCGTTCACCTGGATGACGTGACCGGCGAAGTCGACCTGCGCCTGAACGGCAACAGCCAACCGAAAACCCTTGAGCTGAACCTGATCTCGCCGACACAGCCGGAAAAGGACCGCAAGATCGTCCTGACCCGCAGCGAAACCGAACAGGGCCGCTACATCGGTCAGTTGAGCGACAAGATCGAAGGCCGTCGCTTTGTCGAATTGCTGGGTACTCAGGACGATCATATATGGCGCATGTTCGAGGAAGAACTGGTCAGCCATGACAAGGATCTGCTGCTCGGTGATGAACCGTTGCAGGGTGCGGAAGACCTGAAGAAGTAAAAAGCTGCGCTTCGCGCATTCGCGAGCAGGCTCGCTCCCACAGTTGATCACTGTCGTGCTTGAAGTTTGAGTACACCAATGATCCATGTGGGAGCGAGCCTGCTCGCGAAGAGGCCCTTTCTGATGACCCGGATTCAGCGGTACCAGTGAATATCCAATGACCACCCCAACCCCCTGCTACCACTGCGCCCTGCCCGTCCCGGCCGGCCGCCGTTTCACCGCGGCGGTCCTGGGGCAAACCCGCGAGTTCTGCTGCCCGGGTTGCCAGGCTGTGGCCGAAGCGATAGTCGCGGGCGGGCTGCAAAGCTATTACCAGCATCGCAGCGAAGCGTCGGCCAACCCCGAAGCGCTGCCGGTGCAATTGGTGGATGAACTGGCGCTGTACGATCGCGCCGATGTCCAGCAACCCTTTGTCCGCCATGAAGGCGAACTGGCCGAAACCACACTGCTGATGGAAGGCATCAGTTGCGCCGCCTGCGGCTGGTTGATCGAGAAACACCTGCGCGCCCTGCCGGCGGTGGCCGAAGCACGCCTGAACCTGTCCAACCATCGCTTGCACGTGCGCTGGGCGGACACGCAGTTACCGCTGAGCCAAGTCCTCAGTGAACTGCGCCAGATCGGCTACGCTGCCCACCCCTATCAAGCCGACCGCGCCAGCGAACAACTGGCCAGCGAAAACCGCCTGGCATTGCGCCAGCTCGGCGTAGCCGGTCTGTTGTGGTTCCAGGCGATGATGGCAACCATGGCCACCTGGCCGGAATTCAACATCGACCTAAGCCCTGAACTCCATGCGATCCTGCGCTGGGTCGCGCTGTTCCTCACCACACCGATCGTGTTCTACAGCTGCGCGCCGTTCTTCAAGGGCGCCATGCGCGACCTGCGCACCCGTCACCTGACCATGGACGTTTCGGTGTCACTGGCCATTGGCAGTGCCTACATCGCCGGGATCTGGACCTCGATCACCGGCGTCGGCGAACTGTATTTCGATGCGGTCGGCATGTTTGCGCTGTTCCTGCTGGCCGGACGCTATCTGGAGCGCCGCGCCCGGGAACGCACCGCCGCCGCCACCGCCCAGCTGGTCAACCTGCTGCCGGCCTCCTGCTTGCGCCTGAGCGGCGACGGCCAGAGCGAGCGGATCCTGCTCAGCGAACTGCGGGTGGGCGACCAGGTCCTGGTGCACCCGGGTGCAATCCTCCCGGCTGATGGCAAGATCCTCGACGGCCAGTCGAGCATCGACGAGTCGCTGCTGACTGGCGAATACCTGCCGCAACCCCGTACGCCAGGCGACGCCGTCACTGCAGGCACCCTGAACGTCGAAGGCGCGCTGACCGTGCAAGTCCAGGCGCTCGGCCAGGACACGCGCCTCTCCGCCATCGTCCGTTTGCTGGATCGTGCCCAGGCGGAAAAACCACGACTGGCGGAAATCGCCGACCGCGCCGCCCAATGGTTCCTGCTGCTGACGCTGATTGCGTGCGCCTGTATTGGCCTGCTGTGGTGGGAGCTGGACTCGTCGCGAGCCTTCTGGATTGTGCTGGCGATGCTGGTGGCAACTTGCCCCTGCGCCCTCTCCCTGGCGACGCCGACCGCCCTCACCGCCGCCACCGGCACCCTGCACAAACTCGGTTTGCTGCTGACGCGTGGTCATGTGCTCGAAGGCCTGAATCAGATCGACACGGTGATTTTCGACAAGACCGGCACCCTCACCGAAGGACGTCTGGCGCTACGCTCGATCCGCCCCCTCGGCGCCCTCCACAGCGATCAATGCCTGAGTCTGGCCGCCGCTTTGGAAAACCGCTCCGAACACCCGATCGCCCGCGCCTTCGGTCGCGCGCCACTGGCCGCCGAAGACGTGCACAGCACGCCGGGCCTCGGCCTTGAAGGACTGGTCGGCGAACAGCGTCTGCGCATCGGCCAAGCCGGGTTTGTTTGCGAACTCAGCGGTGCCGTCGTGCCATCGATGCCGGATGAGCCTGGCCAATGGTTGCTGCTCGGCGACCAACAAGGGCCCCTGGCCTGGTTCGTGCTCGATGACCGCTTGCGCGCCGACGCCCCGGCCCTGTTGGCCGCCTGCAAGGCACGCGGCTGGCGCACATTGTTGCTGTCGGGCGACAGCTCGCCGATGGTCGCCAGTGTCGCCGCCGAACTCGGCATCGACGAAGCCCGCGGCGGCTTGCGCCCCGATGATAAGTTACAGGTTCTGCAACAGCTGCATCTGCAAGGTCGCAAGGTGTTGATGCTCGGGGACGGGGTCAATGATGTGCCGGTGTTGGCCGCCGCTGACATCAGTGTCGCCATGGGCTCGGCCACCGATCTGGCAAAAACCAGCGCCGACGCCGTGTTGCTGTCCAATCGCCTCGATGCACTGGTGCAAGCCTTCGGCCTGGCCCGGCGCACCCGTCGGGTAATCATCGAGAACCTGCTGTGGGCGGCGCTGTACAATGGCCTCATGTTGCCGTTCGCCGCCCTCGGCTGGATCACGCCGGTGTGGGCTGCGGTCGGCATGTCCATCAGTTCGTTGACCGTGGTGCTCAATGCCCTGCGCCTGACTCGCCTGCCGAGTGGGCCGGCTGCCGGCATCACGCCAGAAACCCGCCCGTTGCCGGCCTGAGTCGCGCGGGCATGGAGTCCAGATGCCAGCTCTTTACGTGATGATCCCGGCCGCGCTGCTGATCGTGGCCATCGCTATCTACATCTTCTTCTGGGCGGTCGACAGCGGTCAGTACGACGACCTCGACGGCCCCGCCCACAGCATCCTGTTCGATGATCAGGACCCGAAGCACACCGCAGCCGTCGACGAGGCCAGTGGCCATCCGGCCCAACCCGACGACAAGGCCCCGCCCCATGCTTGAATTGGCGCCATTGCTGGTGTCTGCGGTGATTCTCGGTCTGCTCGGTGGCGGTCATTGCCTGGGCATGTGCGGCGGCTTGATGGGCGCGCTGACCCTGGCGATTCCCAAGGAGCAACGCAGCCGCCGCTTCCGCCTGCTGCTGGCGTACAACCTCGGGCGAATCCTCAGCTATGCCGCCGCCGGCCTGCTGATCGGCCTGGCCGGCTGGGCGGTGGCCAACAGTCCGGCGGCGCTGTTCATGCGCGTGCTCGCCGGCCTGTTGCTGATCGCCATGGGCCTGTACCTCGCCGGCTGGTGGAGCGGGCTGACGCGCATCGAAAGCGTAGGTCGTGGGCTTTGGCGGCATATCCAGCCGGTGGCCAACAAACTGCTGCCGGTGTCGAACGTCCCCCGCGCACTGCTTCTGGGAACGCTCTGGGGCTGGCTGCCTTGCGGTCTGGTTTACAGCACCCTGCTCTGGTCGGCCAGCCAGGGCAATGCACTGGACAGTGCATTGCTGATGCTGGCGTTCGGCCTCGGCACCTGGCCGGTGCTGCTCGCCACCGGGCTGGCGGCGGAACGGGTGACGGCATTGTTGCGCAAACGCAGCGTGCGCATGACCGGTGGATTGCTGGTGATGCTGTTCGGTATCTGGACCTTGCCGGGGCCGCATCAGCATTGGCTCATGGGGCACTGATCCTGTGGCGAGGGAGCTTGTCGAATCGTCGCACCGTTCCGCTGGGGCGCGAAGCGGCTCCAAAAAGATGGGCCTGCTGCGCAGGCCAGCGGGAGCAAGCTCCCTCGCCACAAAAGCCATCAAAGCCACCACCCTTGATGCAAATCAAGACCCCCGAATGTCACCCCCCCTAGACTGGCCGCCACTGCCAGCCTATTCCGGGGGATGCCCGCATGATGCTCGACGCCATTCGTTGGGATACCGATCTGATCCGCCGTTATGACCTGGCGGGACCGCGCTACACCTCCTATCCGACCGCCATGCAGTTCCATGGCCAGGTCGGCACCTTCGACCTGTTCCACGCCCTGCGCGACAGCCGCAAGGCCCAGCGCCCGTTGTCGCTGTACGTCCACGTGCCGTTCTGCGCGAACATTTGCTATTACTGCGCCTGCAACAAAGTCATCACCAAGGATCGTGGCCGCGCCCTGCCCTACCTGCAGCGCCTGGAACAGGAAATCCAGCTGATTGCCTGTCACCTCGACCCCGCGCAAAAGGTCGAGCAGCTGCACTTTGGTGGCGGCACGCCAACGTTTCTCAGCCACGACGAACTGCGTCAGCTGATGGCGCACCTGCGCAAGCATTTCAATTTGCTGGATGACGATTCCGGCGACTACGGCATTGAAATCGACCCTCGTGAAGCCGACTGGTCGACCATGGGCCTGTTGCGCGAACTGGGCTTCAATCGGGTCAGCATCGGCCTGCAAGACCTCGACCCGGCCGTCCAGCGTGCAGTCAATCGCCTGCAAAGCCTGGAGGAAACCCGCGCGGTGATCGACGCCGCCCGCACCCTGCAATTTCGTTCGATCAACATCGACCTGATCTACGGCTTGCCGAGACAGACCCCGGAGAACTTCGCCCACACCGTCGAAGAAGTCATCCGCCTGCAACCGGACCGGCTCTCGGTCTTCAACTACGCGCACCTGCCGGAACGCTTCATGCCGCAACGGCGGATCAACAGCGATGAGTTGCCGACGCCAGCGCAGAAGCTGGAAATGCTGCAGCGCACCATCGAACAACTGACCGGCGCCGGTTACCGCTACATCGGCATGGATCACTTCGCCCTGCCTGACGATGAACTGGCGGTTGCCCAGGAAGAATCGACCCTGCAACGCAACTTCCAGGGTTACACCACCCACGGGCATTGCGATCTGATCGGCCTGGGCGTGTCGGCTATCAGCCAGATCGGCGACTTGTACTGCCAGAACAGCAGCGACTTGAACCAGTACCAGAACGCTTTGGACTCTGCGCAACTGGCCACCAGCCGCGGCTTGTTGTGCAACGCCGATGACCGCCTTCGGCGTGCCGTGATACAACAGTTGATCTGCGATTTCAGTCTGGAATTCGCCCAGATCGAACAGGCCTTCAACATCGATTTTCAAGGCTATTTCGGCGAACTTTGGCCGCAATTGCAGAACATGGCCAAAGACGGCCTGATCGAACTGAGTCGTGAAAGAATCACTGTATTGCCGGCCGGACGCTTGCTCGTGCGCTCGGTGTGCATGGTGTTCGATGCATACCTGGAACACCACAGCCGCCAGCGGTTTTCACGAGTGATCTAGTGGTGCGACAAAAGCGCCATGCACTGGCCCCGGTGTCCTCTGCTGAGTTACCCTTACGTCTTATGTGTGTTTTCCCACAAGGATCGAAGAAATGTCCGAGCCAGTAAAACTGCGCGCTCATAACCAGGCCCATTGCAAGGATTGCAGCCTGGCCCCGCTGTGTTTGCCGCTTTCGCTGAATCTGGAAGACATGGATGCGCTGGACGAAATCGTCAAACGTGGCCGCCCGTTGAAAAAGGGTGAGTTTCTGTTCCGCCAGGGCGACACTTTCGACTCCGTTTACGCGGTACGCTCCGGCGCCCTCAAGACCTTCAACTTGAGCGATGCCGGTGAAGAACAGCTCACCGGCTTCCACCTGCCGAGCGAACTGGTCGGCCTGTCGGGCATGGACACCGAAAAGCACCCGGTCTCGGCGCAGGCACTGGAAACCACTTCGGTCTGTGAAATTCCCTTCGAACGCCTCGACGAACTGGCCCTGCAATTGCCGCAGTTGCGCCGTCAGTTGATGCGGGTGATGAGTCGCGAGATTCGTGATGACCAACAGATGATGCTGCTGCTGTCGAAAAAGACCGCCGACGAACGCATCGCCACCTTCCTGGTCAACCTGTCGGCACGTTTCCGCGCGCGTGGCTTCTCGGCCAATCAGTTCCGCCTGAGCATGTCGCGCAACGAAATCGGCAACTATCTGGGCCTGGCGGTGGAAACCGTCTCGCGGGTGTTCACGCGCTTCCAGCAGAACGAGCTGATCGCCGCCGAAGGCAAGGAAATCCGCATCCTCGACCCGATCCAGCTATGCGCTTTGGCCGGTGGTTCGATCGAGGGCTGATTCAAGATGTTGCGGCTGAGCATAAGGGGTCAGCCGCCGTTATAATGCGTCGTTTGCAGCCCTGCCAGGACACCCCAACGATGGCCTTCGACTCCTTCGACATCAAATCCCTTATCCGCCCCGTGATCGACTTCCCCAAGCCGGGGGTGATTTTTCGCGACATCACTCCGCTGTTCCAGTCGCCCACGGCCTTGCGCCTGGTGATGGACAGCTTCGCCCATCGTTATGTCGAAGCCGATTTCACCCACATCGGCGCCATGGACGCCCGTGGCTTTCTGATCGGTTCGGTATTGGCCTATCAGCTGAACAAACCGCTGGTGCTGTTCCGCAAGCAAGGCAAACTACCGGCCGATGTCCTGGCCGAAGGCTATGCGACCGAGTACGGTGAAGCCTTCCTCGAAGTGCACGCCGACAGCCTCTGCGAGGGCGACTCGGTGGTGATGTTCGATGATTTGATCGCCACCGGTGGCACTCTGATCGCGGCAGCGAACCTGATTCGCCGCATGGGCGCCCGGGTGCATGAAGCGGCGGCGATCATTGACTTGCCGGAGCTGGGTGGATCGCAGCGTCTCGAAGATATGGGGATTGCGACGTTCTGCCTGACTCAGTTTGCCCTTACCGACAAGTAAGTAGCGTCTGTACCGGCCTCTTCGCGAGCAGGCTCGCTCCCACAGTCGACTTTCGTCATACGCAAAATATGTGTACGCCGAAGCCCCC
>NZ_JBSVWS010000132.1:0-17330 GCF_054071155.1 Pseudomonas sp. SDO5532_S415
TGGATCTGTGAACACAGGACCTCATGTGGGAGCGAGCCTGCTCGCGAAGAGGCCCGAACAATCACCGAAAAACTCCATGGGTAGAACCCCGCACAATCAACCGCGCCGAAAAATCCAGGGTCCGCACCGGCCCGTCATCCCTGCGCAAACGCTTGAGCAGACACTCAAACGCACTCGCGCCCATCTCCTCCGTCGGCTGGGCGAGGGCGGTGATGCCGCTGCCCACCAGCGGGTACCAATCCAGATCATCAAGGGCAATCAAACCCACGTCCTCAAACAGCCTGCACTGAAGTTCACGCAAGGCATGGGTGCTGGCCAGCGCCGCAATGCCGTTGGCACAGAACAACGCTTTCGGGCCGGGGCCGGGTGTGTCGAGGAAGGATCTTAGGTTCGCGGTCAGCTCGCTGCCGGTTTCGATGATCGTCCCGCTCAGCGTCGAGCGCTGCGCGATCTGCGCTTTGAACCGCGTCACCCGTTCAATTCGCGAACTGGTGCCATCGAACGGTTCAGTCACCAGCAACACATCACGATAGCCACGCTCCTCAAGATGCGTGAGGGCCATGTCGACGGCTTGCGGGTTATCCAGCCCGACCATATCGCTCTCAAGGTGCTCGACCTTGCGATCCACCAGCACCAGCGGCATTTCCCGGTGCAGTTCGTGCAATTCGTCGCGGTGATGGCCCAGGGTGTTCACGATCAGGCCTTCGATGTTGTACGAGCGCAGCAAGGCCAGGTGCTGGCGTTCCTGCTCGTCGTCGCGGTCGGTGTTGCACACCACCAGGCTGTAGCCGTGCTGACGGCAGGCGGTCTCCACCCCGTGCATCACCGCAATCGAATAAGGATTACGGATATCGGCCACCAACATGCCGATCAGGCGCGTGCGCCCGCGTTTCAGGCCGCGGGCCATCTGATTCGGGCGATAGCCCAATTCGGCAATCGCCTGTTCGATGCGCCGGGCAATGGCGTCGGAGAGCAGGGCGCGGTCGTCACCGATGAACCGCGACACGCTGGCCTTGGAGACCTTGGCGTGTTCGGCCACATCGAGCATGGTGACGCGGCTGCGCTGGGCGGCGGAGAAATCGTTCACGGGCTGAAACCTTGTTATTGGATTTATAGGGTTCGTGCGATCGGATCGCTGAAACCGGTTTCAGAAGACACCAAAAGCCAATCTGCCGTCAAGTCCTTCGATGAACATTGTCCGACAATGGCCGACGGCTGGACGTCAGATCACCAGGCTCAGCCAGGCCGATCCCAGCAGTAACAGGGCCATGCAGCGATTGAAGCGTTGCATCGCCCGGGGCGAGCGCAACCAGCGCGCCGAGCCTGCGCCGAGCAAGGCCCAGACGCCAAGACACGGCAGCGAAATCAGGAAAAACGCCAGGGACAAATACATCACATGGGTCAGCCGCTGCTCGCCGCCCCCGGCGAACACGCTGACAACCGCCAGCGCCATCATCCAGGTTTTCGGGTTGATCAATTGCAGGCTCGCGGCGCCCAGCATGCCGAGGCGGGCCTGACTGTCCAAGGCTTCAACACCCTGCGCCGGGGCGCTGAAGATCTGCCAGGCCAGATAACTCAGCCACGCCACGCCAATCCACTGCATCGCGGTGTGTACGCCAGGCAAAGAAGCCAGCGATGCGCCCGCGCCACTGCCCACCAGCAGCACAAGCAGCGCGGCGCTGGCACAGCCACCGAAGATGATCGGCACCGCGGCGGTCAATCCGTATCGGGCGCTGTTGCTCAACACCAGAATGTTGGTGGGGCCGGGCGTGATCGAAGCCACGAAGGCAAACAACAGGAAGGGCAATAACGTGGGGAAAGAGGCAAACATCGCAGGCAAACTCCGGTGAAGATCGTTGAAGCCGATCTTCACCTGCGGCGAATCAGCGGTCTGGAAGATTTGAGCAGCGCTTGCGGTACAACGCCGGCGTCAGGCCGTAGGCGCGCACGAACCAGCGTCCCAGATGACTCTGATCGGCAAAGCCCAGCGCCATGGCCACCGCTGCCGGTTGCTCGCCCCGGGCCAGCATCCGTCGGGCCGTGGCCAGGCGCAACTGCACCAGATATGCGTGGGGTGCGATGCCATAAGCGGCCTTGAAGGCGCGGGTCAGGCGGAAGCGATCGACCCCTGCAGCGGCGGCCACCTGGTCGAGGCCGATGTCTTCGTGGGCATGGGCGTGCAGAAAGTCCCGAGCCTTTTGCGCCACCAGCGGCAAGCGCGGGTCGTTGGCATAACGGGCGCGCCAGTGCAGGTGCGTGGTGAGGCGTTCGAGCAAGCCGTCGAGGGCGGTCTGGCGAACGATCTTCAGCTCGCCCCGATGCAATGCTTCGAACGCCAGGCTCGTGGCGTGGGCCAGGCGCACGTCGCTGGCCAGTGTGTTGGCGAAGCTCAACTCACCCTGGTCGGGCGCGCTGTCGAACACGGCGCTGAGTTCGCGCTTCAACCACTGCGGATCGAGGTACAACGTGCGGTAGGTAAACCCGTCGACCGTCGGCGCTTCGCCGTCGTGAATGTCACCGGGTTCGAGCAGGAACACTTTGCCCGGCGTGCTCTGATGCCTGGCCCGCCGACAGTTGAATTGCTGGACCCCTTGCTCGGTGATGCCCACCAGATAACTGTCATGCCAGTGCGGATCGTAGGCGTGGCCTTCGAAATGCGCGCGCAGGGTCTCGATGCCGGTGTCGGCGTCCTGGGCCAGGTCGATCCAGTTGTGAGAGGTCATGCGGCACCTGCGGGACGGATTACCGAGCCATTTAACGCCTGCAGGGGGGCAATGACTAGAACGTTTGTGCACAAAGGTCAGTTGAACAGGCCTGCAGCGATGTTGATCGAAAACCCGAGAATCGCCGTATTGAACAGAAAGCCGATCAGCGATTGCGCCAGCACAATCTTGCGTAATTCCCGAGTCGCCACGCCGACATCCGATGTTTGTACCGCCACGCTGAGGGTGAACGAGAAGTACAAAAAATCCCAGTAGTTGGGCGTGGTCAATCCTTCGGCAAAGCGTAGCGCCGGTTCCTTGCCGTCCCAGGTGTAAAACAACCGCGCGTAATGCACGCTGAAAATCACCCCGATCAGCAGCCAGGAACCGAGCACCGTCAGCGCGGTGAATCCGTAATGCAGCAGTTTGCGGGTGGTTTCCAGGTCTTTGCTGCCGGCCAGTTCGAAGGCGATGGTTGCCAGGCTGGCGATGGCGGCGATGCACACGATGAACAGCACCAGTCGGGCGTTTTCGTCTTCGATCTCGGCGATGCGTTTCACGTCCGGGGCTTTGGAGCGCACGGTGAGCCAGAGCATCAGCACCAGATAAGTCCAGACCCCGACGTTCCAGCCGATGAGGATTTTGCTGATGATTGAATGGGCAGGGACCAGAATGCCCGCGGCGATACCCAGCGTGGTGGCGGCGGACAGGCGCGGGTGGGTGTGGGTGAGGTAGGGCATGGAGGCTCGTTGGGGTGGGGTATGCAAACACCTTAGCCCAGCGCAGTCGAGTGTGGCCACATTCCCGAATCCCGTGAGAACCCTTGTGGGAGCGAGCCTGCTCGCGAAGGCGTCATCACATCCAACATCCAAGTTGACTGTTAGACCGCTTTCGCGAGCAGGCTCGCTCCCACAGTGGGTCGGCGTGTGGCTTAAGCCTGCCGGTGCCGTCCCCGCACCAGCTTCATCACCACCACAAAAAACACCGGCACGAACACCACTGCCAGGGTCGCGGTGATCATGCCGCCGATCACCCCGGTGCCGATGGCTTGCTGGCTTGCCGAGCTGGCGCCGGTGGCAATCGCCAGCGGAACCACGCCGAGGATGAACGCCAGGGAGGTCATGACGATCGGCCGCAACCGCAGGCGCGCGGCTTGCAGGGTGGCGTCGATCAGGTCGTGGCCTTCGTCGACCAGGCTCTTGGCGAACTCGATGATCAGGATCGCGTTTTTCGCCGACAGGCCGATGATGGTGATCAGGCCGACCTTGAAAAACACGTCGTTGGGCATGCCACGCAACGTCACGGCCAACACTGCGCCGAGTACACCCAGCGGCACCACCAAAAGCACCGAGGTCGGTATCGACCAACTCTCGTACAATGCCGCCAGGCACAGGAACACGATCAGTAACGACAAGCCGAGCAAGATCGGCGCCTGACTGCCGGACAAACGCTCCTGCAACGACAGGCCGGTCCATTCCTGACCCAGTCCCGCCGGGCCGAGTGACACCAGGCGCTCGATTTCGGTCATCGCTTCACCGGTGCTGTACCCGGGCTTTGGTTCGCCGGAAATGCTGATCGCCGGATAGCCGTTGTAGCGGGTCAGCTGTGCTGGCCCCTGGGTCCATTTCGCCTGGACAAACGCCGACAGCGGCACCATGTTCCCGGCGTTGTTGCGCACGTGGATCTTCAACAGGTCCTCGACCTGACTGCGTTGATCGCCTTCAGCCTGTACCACCACCCGCTGCATGCGCCCCTGATTGGGGAAGTCGTTGATGTAGGCGGAACCGACGGCGGTGTTCAGCACGCTGCCGATATCGGCGAAGGACACGCCCAGCGCATTCGCCTGTTTGCGGTCGACGATCAATTGCACCTGCGGTGCTTCGGCCAGGGCGCTTTCGCGCACGTTCATCAGGATCGGGCTCTTCTCGGCGGCCGCCAGCAGCTCGGTGCGCGCGCGCATCAACGTGGCGTGACCGAGGCCGCCACGGTCCTGCAGGCGGAACTCGAAGCCGCTGGAGGTGCCGAGGCCATCCACCGGTGGCGGCAAGACCGCAAAGGCCATGGCGTCCTTGATCTGGCTCAGGGCGATATTGGCGCGATCGGCAATCGAACTCGCCGAGTCATCGCCGCCACGCTCGGACCAGTCCTTGAGCGTGGTAAACGCCAGCGCCGCATTCTGGCCGCTGCCGGAGAAGCTGAAGCCGAGAATCACCGTGCTGTCGCCAACGCCCGGTTCCGTGGCGTTGTGCGCTTCGATCTGCTCGACCACCTGCACCGTGCGGTTCTTGCTCGCACCCGGTGGCAGCTGGATGTCAGTGATGGTGTAGCCCTGATCCTCCACCGGCAGGAACGAGGAGGGCAGACGACTGAAGCACAGTCCCAGACCGACCAGCAGTACCCCATAGATCAGCAGATAACGACCGCTGCGTTTCAACGCATAGGCGACCCAGCCTTGATAACGCGTGGTGAGTTGCTCGAAACGGCGGTTGAACCAACCGAAGAACCCGGTTTTTTCGTGATGCTCACCCTTGGCGATGGGCTTGAGCAGCGTCGCGCACAGCGCCGGGGTCAAGGTCAGGGCGAGGAAGGCCGAGAACAGGATCGAGGTGGCCATGGACAGCGAGAATTGCCGGTAAATCACGCCGACCGAACCCTGCATGAACGCCATCGGAATGAACACCGCCACCAGCACCAGGGTGATGCCGATGATCGCGCCGGTGATCTGTTTCATCGCCTTGCGGGTCGCGTCCCTGGGCGACAGGCCTTCGGTGGCCATGATCCGCTCGACGTTCTCCACCACCACAATCGCATCGTCCACCAGGATGCCGATGGCCAACACCATGCCGAACATGGTCAGCACATTGATCGAGAAACCCAGGGCCAGCATGGTCGCGAAGGTGCCCATCAACGCCACCGGTACCACCAGGGTCGGGATCAGTGTGTAGCGGATGTTTTGCAGGAACAGGAACATCACCGCGAACACCAGCACCATCGCCTCAAGCAGGGTGTAGACCACTTTGGTGATCGAGACTTTGACGAAGGGCGACGTGTCGTAGGGAATCTTGTACTCCACGTTGGCCGGGAAGTAGCGCGACAGCTCATCCATCTTCGCCCGCACCAGCGTCGCGGTGCTCAGGGCGTTGGCCCCCGGCGACAGTTGCACGCCGACGGCGGTCGACGGCTTGCCGTTCAGGCGCGTGGAAAACTGGTATTCCTGACTGCCGATCTCGACCCGTGCAACATCGGCGATGCGCACCGTCGAGCCGTCCGGGTTGGCCTTGAGCACGATGTCGGCGAACTCTTCCGGGGTCGACAACTGGCCTTTCACCAGAATGGTCGCGGTGATTTCCTGGGTCGTGCGGCTCGGCAAATCACCGATGCTGCCAGCGGAAACCTGGGCGTTCTGCGCGACGATGGCGGCGTTGACGTCGGCGGGGGTGAGGTTGAAACCGATCAGTTTCTGCGGGTCGATCCAGATGCGCATCGCCCGTTCGGCGCCATACAACTGGGCCTTGCCGACACCGTCCAGACGCTTGATCTCGTTCATCACGTTGCGTGCCAGATAGTCGCTGAGCGCCACGTCGTCGAGCTTGCCGTCGCTGGAAGTGAGGGTGATCAACAGCAGGAAGCCGGCGGAGACTTTCTCCACCTGCAAGCCTTGCTGATTGACTGCTTGCGGCAGGCGCGACTCCACGACTTTCAACCGGTTCTGCACATCCACCTGGGCCATTTCCGGGTCGGTGCCCGGTTGGAAGGTCGCCTTGATCGTCGCGCTGCCGAGGCTGCTTTGCGACTCGAAATACAGCAGGTGATCAGCGCCGTTGAGCTCTTCCTCGATCAGGCTGACCACGCTTTCGTCGACGGTCTGCGCCGACGCACCGGGGTATACGGCATAGATTTCGATCTGCGGCGGCGCGACGTCGGGGTATTGCGCCACCGGCAACTGTGGAATGGCCAGCGCACCGGCCAGCAGGATGAACAGGGCGACCACCCAGGCGAACACCGGGCGGTCGATAAAGAACTGCGGCATAAACAAGCGTCCTGCTTACTGGCCAGAAACCTGGGCAAGTGGAAGAGGGGTGTCGTCGATCTGCACTTTTTCGCCGGGTTTGGCGTGTTGCAGGCCTTCGATGACAATGCGGTCGCCGGGCTTGAGGCCACGGGTGACGATCCAGCGATCGTTCTGCACCGCGCCCAACTCCACCGGTTGCTGGCCGACCCGTTGTTCGGCATCGAGCAGTAGCACTTGCGCGACGCCGGCACTGTCTCGCTGGATCGCCCGTTGCGGCACGCTGATGCCTTGCTGGTTCACCGCCTGCTCCAGGCGCACCCGCACAAAGCTGCCGGGCAGCAAGTCGAGGTCCGGGTTGGGGAATTCGCTGCGCAGGATGATCTGGCCGGTGCCCGGGTCGACCGTGATGTCGCTGAACAGCAACTTGCCCGGCAACGGGTAGAGGCTGCCATCGTCCTGAATCAGCGTGGCTTTGGCCTGACCCTGGCCGACCTCCTGCAACTGGCCGGAACGGAAGGCGCGGCGCAGATCGTTGAGTTCGCGGGTCGACTGGGTGAGGTCGGCGTGGATCGGGTTCAGCTGCTGAATCAGCGCCAGTGGCGTGGTTTCGTTCTGCCCGACCAGGGCGCCTTCAGTGACCAGTGCGCGACCGATGCGCCCGGAAATCGGCGCGGTGACGGTGGCGTAGCCGAGGTTCAATTTCGCCCGTTCAACGGCGGCCTTGCTGGCGGCAACGTCGGCGGCGGTCTGTCGCGCAGTGGCCCGGGCGTTGTCGTAGTCCTGGCCGCTGATGGCCTTGTCGTCGATCAACTGCGCGTAACGCTGCTCTTGCAACCGGGCCTGGAAGGCGTTGGCCTCGGCTTTGCGCAATACCGCTTCGGCACTGTCCAGGTCAGCCTTGAACGGTGCCGGGTCGATGCGCAACAGCACATCGCCTTTTTTCACGTCGGTGCCTTCGCGGAAGGTGCGCTGCAGGACCACGCCGGCGACACGGGCACGGACTTCGGCAATGCGCGGCGCGGCGATGCGTCCGCTCAGTTCACTGGTGATCGATAGCGGCCGGGCTTCGACAGTCTCGACGCGGACACTGGCCAACGGCGCCTGTTCTTCGGCGGTCGAGGCCTTGTCGCACGCACTCAGCGTCAACGCCAGGGCCAGAAGGCTGAGTCTGGCAAGCAGATTCTTAGACATGAATTACCCCAATAATGACCCCCAGCATCCTACTGGGCGACGGCGAGGGTAGCGGTGAAGCTTTGTTGGCGCTGTGTGAAATTGTGTAAGGGTTTTACTCAGGAGTGTGCAGGGGCGTATATCCTTGAATCCTTGAAATTTATTGCGCCTGTCAGGCCGCTATCGCTGGCAAGCCAGCTCCCACAGTGGTTGATGGTGTTCACATGATTTATGTACACACCGGACCTTGTGGGAGCTGGCTTGCCAGCGATGAGGCCCTGACTGACGCCACTGCACTTTCTGGAAACACCCATGCCCAACATCCTTCTGGTCGAAGACGACACCGCCCTTGCCGAACTGATCGCCAGCTACCTGGAACGCAACGGCTATTGCGTCAGCGTCATCAGCCGTGGCGATCAGGTGCGCGAGCGGGCGCGGGTCACGCCGCCGGATCTGGTGATCCTCGACCTGATGCTGCCCGGTCTCGACGGCCTGCAAGTCTGTCGCCTGCTGCGTGCCGACTCCGCGACGCTGCCGATCCTGATGCTCACCGCCCGCGACGACAGCCACGATCAGGTGCTGGGCCTGGAAATGGGCGCCGACGACTACGTCACCAAGCCCTGCGAACCACGGGTATTGCTGGCCCGGGTGCGTACCTTGCTGCGGCGCAGCAGTCTCAGCGAACCGCAGACCGCCAATGACCGCATTCTGATGGGTAACCTGTGCATCGACCTGTCCGAGCGCACCGTGACCTGGCGCGAGCAGCCGGTGGAACTGTCCAGCGGCGAATACAATTTGTTGGTGGTGCTGGCCCGGCATGCCGGCGAAGTGCTGAGCCGCGACCAGATCCTGCAACGCCTGCGCGGCATCGAGTTCAACGGCACCGACCGTTCGGTGGACGTGGCGATCTCCAAGCTGCGGCGCAAATTCGATGATCATGCCGGCGAGGCGCGCAAGATCAAGACCGTGTGGGGCAAGGGTTACCTGTTCAGCCGTTCCGAATGGGAATGCTGAGGTCATGTTCAGACTGCTGTTTCGCCTGTACCTGGTGACGATCATTTCGTACAGCGCGGCGATCTATCTGGTGCCGGACCTGGTGATCAAGGTGTTCCAGGAGCGTTTTCTCACCTACAACCTCGATTACTCCCGAGGGCTGCAAACCCTCATCGTCAAACAGTTCAAGGCGGTGCCGACCGAAGAGTGGCCAGCGTTGGCGGCGGAAATGGACAAAGAGTTCCATCCGTTGCACATCGTGCTCAGCGCCAACGACGATCCTGATTTGACCCTCGATGAGCAGGAACGATTGCAGCGTGGCGAGAACGTGGTGCGCATCGGCGACTGGGGCTGGCGCACCCTGGCGGTGGCGCCATTGGACGAGCACACCGTGGTGCAAATGGTGGTGCCGCCGGACCCGATGGACGTCAGCCTGTTGTACTGGAGCATCAACGTGCTGATCGGCGCCACCATGCTCGCCTGCCTGTTGCTGTGGCTACGGCCGCACTGGCGCGATCTGGAACGACTCAAAGGCACCGCTGAACGGTTCGGCAAGGGCCTGTTGAGCGAGCGCACGCAGATTCCCGCCCATTCCAACATCGGTAGCCTGGCCAACGTCTTCGACACCATGGCCGGTGATATCGAAAACCTGCTGAACCAGCAGCGCGACCTGCTCAACGCGGTGTCCCACGAACTGCGCACACCCTTGACCCGCCTGGATTTCGGCCTGGCCCTGGCCCTGTCCGACGACCTGCCGGCCACCAGCCGCCAGCGCCTGCAAGGGTTGGTGGATCACATTCGCGAACTCGATGAATTGGTGCTGGAGCTGCTGTCCTACAGCCGCCTGCAAAACCCGGCGCGGGTGCCGGAACAGGTGGAAGTGTCGCTGGATGAATTCATCGACAGCATCCTGGGCAGCGTCGACGACGAGCAATCGCCGGACATTGTCATCGACGTGCTGCTGCACGGCCAGCTCGAACGCTTCACCCTCGACCCGCGCCTGACCGCCCGCGCCTTGCAAAACCTGCTGCGCAACGCCATGCGTTACTGCGAAAAACGCATCCAGATCGGTGTGCAGGTGTGCCCTAAGGGCTGTGAAATCTGGGTGGACGATGACGGCATCGGCATTCCGGATGACGAGCGCGAGCGGATTTTCGAACCGTTCTACCGCCTCGACCGCAGCCGGGATCGCGCCACAGGCGGCTTTGGCCTGGGGCTGGCGATCAGTCGGCGGGCGCTGGAAGCGCAGGGCGGCACCTTGACCGTGGAAGCCTCGCCGTTGGGCGGGGCGCGGTTCAGGTTGTGGTTGCCGACGCCGGTTTGACGCTAAGTCCAATTTGGCTACTGTCAATTGCGAATGTTCAAGCTACGCTCCGATAGCTGTGCCCCTACACCACTTGGCAAGCTTAGGCGTTGATGATTTAACACTGTTTCATAATTCGGTGGAGGGGGGAGCTCACTTGAACGGCGTTGAACAGAAACTGCCTGATTGTAGCTCAGTGGCGGCTCTGTACGGGGGACAGTCGAGCGAAATCCCATCTCCATCGCTGTCACGCCTCCTTGAGGTCGATTCATTCTTGACACACCAATCTTGGATCCCACTCCTGCTACGAGGGCTATACCAGCCACCGCATATAACGCGATAGTCAGTTCATCATTGTCACTAAAGTGCCTCGACAGTACGGCTCCGGTGAACGCCAGTGGTGCAACTACAGCCGAAATTATCTTTACGGTTTGTAAAATGGCTAACGCAGCAAAGTGTCCAGTCGGATCACTTCTATTTACCGGATCTCCGTTGCAATAAGCATATGCATTCCTCCCACCCGCCCCAAACGGGCTCAACCTGTCCGGGAGGTTGAACCGCTTCAAAACAGGGTTGAAATATCGGTAGTTTCCCAAGAGATAGTGCCTGGTCACAGGGTCCGCCTGTTCGCCATTGAAACCCAACAGGCGCGTCAGGCCATCTTCCGGAAGGTGATGACCGTAAGGTGTGTAGGCATTGGTTTGACGACTTGTGGCGTCGAACGCGTTAGTGACCGAATTTTGTTTATCGGTCGCAAGCAATGTGGTATTGGCACCGCTGTTCCGATTCTGTTGTTGCGCCAACAATTGAGCGCCGTGCCGGAAAATACGGTGGCTTTCCTTGTCCTGGATTTCCGTGATCAGGTGAGCGTTACAGTAGAAGCGCTGGACGCTTGTCTGGCCTGATGATTGGATGGCGGCAAGACGATCCATGGCGTCGTGTTGGTAGCGGCAAAACTCCGTGATTCCTGGGAGAACAGCCATAGCATTTGCTCCATTGAGGCTGTGAGAGTCTGTTTCCAGCTTCAATGCATATTCAGTTTCGCACAACTATCAGAACTGCTAGTAAACGTCGCATCTGTCAAACCTGACAGTAGTCAGCTTTATCATTGAGGCGTTTCATGGCCCTTACGCAGTCAGGCTGTCGCGCCACGCACTGATGACTGGAGGGTGGAGATGGAAGCGCCAACAACAAGCATTGGCAAAGGGACGATCAACGCGATCAGGCTAGTCTGGGTCGATACCCTGTGGACGAAGTTCGCCATGGTCATGCCGGATGACGGCTGTTCCAGGCTGGCGGTCAGGATCGGCCCCAATCTCACGCCGGGGGGACAGGATCAGTTTTTCGTGGGCGACAAGGTGAAATACACGTTGGTACTGGATTCTTCAGGGGAATTTCCGAGGGCGCAGGATCTTGTGAAGTCTGGAGCTGGCAGCAGGTCTGTCTGATCGCCGGCGATTCTGTGGCGAGGGAGCTCGCTCCCGTTGGGGCGCGAAGCGGCCCCGGCATTATTTCAGTCATCGGCGCGCAGGTCTCGCGACTGCTTCGCAGCCGAGCGGGAGCGAGCTCCCTCGCCACAAAGGGCTCATCACGCACTTAAGCGGGTGCGCAACGCCTTGGCCATGCCCTCCAGCTCCGCCATCGGATTGCGTCCGATCAACATCCACGCATGTTCCATGTCAGCCCAGTAAACGATGTTCATCTCGTGCCGGCGCTCCTGGGCGAAGTCCCGGCTGCCGCTGTTGGAACGGGTGATGCACAGCGCCATCGGTCCATGGATCGGATCGAGGAAGTTGATCTGGGCGATGGGGACGCCATCGTATTCGAGGATTTGCGCGCGTTTGAATTCGGCGCGGGGCAAGGTCAACTGCGCGGGCGCGAGGTGCAAGCCCAGGCGCTTGTCGATGGTGTGAAGTTGCAGGCGCTGGGCGGCTTCGTCGTTGGGCAAATGCTCAAGGGTTTGCGGGACGTAAAGCACCATGTAGTCCGCCACCAATTGGCGCCAGCTGCTATTTTCCTGGCTCGCTTGCCAGCCTAAAAACAGGCGGTCCGCCAGCACGCCACTCACCACCAACCCGGCCGCCGCCGCCAGGAACCAGCGGCGATTGAGTGCCGGACGGGCCGGCGAGGGCAGGGTGTCGAGCATGGCTTGCAGGCGATCCACCGGCGCCTGGTGCCCCAACTCATCGTAGGCCGCCTTGAACGGCAGGCTGCTGCGGTTGAGCCATTGCAGGCGCAGGCCGAGCATCGGGTCTTCGGCCACGGCCGCGTCGATGCGCCGGCGCTGTTCGGCGTCGAGTTGGTCGTCCAGGTAAGCCACCAGTTGCTCATCCGGGATTGACGCGTTCATCGACGTTCTCCGGTGAAAGGGTTGGACACAGACTGCAACGGCGGGTATTCAGCAAGTTTGCCCCGGGCGGCGGCCAGGCGGCTCATGACGGTGCCGATGGGCACTTGCAGCACGTCGGCGACTTCGCGGTAGGACAAGCCTTCGACATAGGCCAGAAACACCGTTTCGCGCTGGGCTTCAGGCAGCGCATCCACACGGCGGATGACTTGCGCCGCCATGACATGGGTTTGCGCCACGTACTCACCGTCGAACGACAACACCTCATCACCCTCTATTGTGCCTTGGCCGTGACGCACCCGCCGCGCACGCACCTCATTGAGCCAGATCGAATGCAGAATGCTCATCAGCCAACGGTCCATGCGCGTGCCCGACTCAAATTGCCCGGCCCGTTCCAGCGCCCGCACGCAGGTGGCTTGCACCAGGTCTTCGGCGACGTGCCGCTGCCGGGACAGCAGCAGGCCGTAGCGCCACAAACGCGCCAGGTGCTGGCCCAGTTCTGTCCGTATTGCCTGATCGCTGGCGATAACGGCCTCCGTTATTTCGAAATATCAGGTTTTCGATGAGTCGTTGATGGCTTCGGCCAGGTCCTGGTATTCCTCGCAGGTGGTGTTGCCGCAGATCGATTTGATTGTCTGCAACTGTTCCCGGGCGAGATCCAGTTGACCCTTGATGACGTAGGCTTCGCCGAGATACTCGCGGACCTTTGCGTAGTGCGGGTCGAGCTTGACCGATTGCAGGTAAAAGCCGATGCCTTCATCGGTGCGCCCCAGTTTGCGCGTGGCGTAGCCGCGATAGTTCAAGGCCTTGGCGGTGCGGGGTTCCTTGAGTGTGTCGAGCAATGCCAGCGCTTCTTCGTAGCGTCCGTCCTTGGCCAGTCGATACGCGTAATCGGTACGGTCTGCATCGGACACCCGGTTGCTGGTCTGCTTGACGCATTTGTGCGACTTGGGGTCGTAGACCTGATCTCTGGGGCACTGGGGTTTGGCCGGGGTGTCTTCCTCGCCGTTGGCCCAGGCGTGCGAGCCGGGCAGGACAGTCGCCAATGTCAGCGCAACGGTGAACATCGAATAACGGCTAATCATGGACAATGCTCCAGGGGTGTCAGGGTTGGGACATCGAACAGGCCGAAAAACTCGTGAGCCGGTGACCCGCTTAACTTGAACACCACAGCGTGAACAATTATTCATTTTTTTGTGGCGTTCTGTGCAAGGAAAGCTCAAATCGAAGGGTTATGCTCGTTGGCATCGTTCGTCGATCCGGAGTTTCGCCATGAAAGATCACATTCACCACGCGGCGGCCGCCGGCTACAAGACCGGCGCCGATACTTACGTGCGCGGGCGCCCGGACTATCCGCCGCAGGTAGGTGACTGGTTGACGGGCACCCTCGGGTTGAATGCGGATAAAACCGTCGTCGACCTCGGCGCCGGCACCGGAAAGTTCACCGGCCGGCTGGTGGCGACCGGCGCACAAGTCATCGCCGTGGAGCCGGTGGTACAGATGCTTGAAAAACTGTCCGGGGCATTTCCCGACGTCCTGGCCGTCAACGGCACGGCGACGGACTTGCCCTTGCCGGATGCCTCGGTGGATGCGGTGGTCTGTGCCCAGGCGTTTCACTGGTTCGCCAGCGGCGCAGCCCTAGACGAAATCGCCCGCGTACTCAAGCCCGGCGGCAAGCTGGGGCTGGTGTGGAACCTGCATGACACCCGCGTCGGTTGGGTGCCGAAACTGGACGCGATCGTCAACGCGCTGCAAGGCGATACGCCGCGTTATTACACCGGGGCCTGGCGTCGGGTGTTTCCGCACCCGGCGTTCGGGCCGTTGCAGGGGCAGCATTTCAGCCATGGCCATACCGGGTCGCCGGAGGATGTGATTTTCAATCGGGTGCGCTCCACCAGTTTTATCGCAGCGCTGCCGGAGGCTGAGCGGGCGAAGGTTGATGAACAGATCCGGGCGATGATCGCGGGTGAGCCTGGGCTGCGGGGGCGGGATGTGGTGACGGTGCCCTATGAAACGGCGGTGTTTGTGGCGGTGAAGGGCAGTTAGATCGGTTGTGCGGCCATTCGCGAGCAGGCTCGCTCCCACAGTGGAACGCATTTCAAATGTGGGAGCGAGCCTGCTCGCGAAGAGGCCCGCCCAGACACCCTATGTCCAAAAGCAGTCCCGCTTTTGGCCGAACCACTGCCTTACTGCCCACCTCCATGCCTTGTTATAGTCGGGTCTCTTTTTTTGCCCGCTAAAAGGATCACCGGCATGTCTCAATACACCGCGTTCACCGTCGAACTGGTCGATAAAATCGCTCATGTGCAGATCAATCGCCCGGAAAAGATCAACTCGATGAACGCTGCGTTCTGGAGCGAAATCGTCGAGATCTTCCAGTGGGTCGACGACACCGACGAAGTGCGCGTGGTGGTCCTCAGCGGCGCCGGCAAGCACTTTTCCTCGGGCATCGACCTGATGATGCTGGCTGGCGTGGCCAATGAACTGGGCAAGGACGTCGGGCGTAATGCGCGTCTGCTGCGACGCAAGATCCTCACCTTGCAGGCGTCGTTCAATGCCGTCGATAACTGCCGCAAACCCGTGCTCGCGGCCATTCAGGGTTACTGCCTGGGCGGTGCCATCGACCTGATCGCCGCGTGCGACATGCGTTACGCCGCCGAAGACGCGCAGTTCTCGATCAAGGAAATCGACATCGGCATGGCTGCCGACGTCGGCACGCTGCAACGCTTGCCGCGAATCATCGGTGACGGCATGCTGCGTGAACTGGCTTACACTGGTCGCACCTTCGGCGCCGACGAAGCGCGTGGCATGGGCCTGGTCAATCGCGTCTACAGCGACACCACCAGCCTGCTCGACGGCGTCATGGACATTGCCCGCGAGATTGCAGGCAAGTCGCCGATTGCCGTCACCGGCACCAAGGAGATGATCAGCTACATGCGCGACCATCGCATCGATGACGGCCTCGAATACGTCGCTACATGGAACGCCGCCATGCTGCAATCCACCGACTTGCGTGTGGCCATGGCCGCCCATATGAGCAAACAGAAACCCGAATTTCTGGATTGATTGAAAAATGACTTCACGCTGGACCACTGCAGTTTTGGACACCGATCAACCTGGCGGCTGGGCCGTGGCGCGTAGCCCCGAAGGCTTCCTGTTCGATGACAACGGCGCGTTGTTCCCCCGTGAATGGCTCAAGCGCCAGGACCTGTCGATACTCGCCGAACACGGGATCGGTCATCTTGATGGCGAGCCGGTGTACCTGCTGGAGTTGCGCAGTCACAGCGAAGTGTCGGGCTGCAACTGGAAAGGCCTGCGGGCGTTCATGCTCGAAGGCGATCACACGGTCTACAAGGTGCTCGGTTACGCCGCGCAGATCGGTACCTGGGCCCGTGAACACCGCTTTTGCGGTAACTGTGGTCAGGCCATGACCCAGGTGCCGCGTGAACGGGCGATGTACTGTCAGCCCTGCGATTTACGCAGCTACCCGCGGATTTCGCCGAGCATGATCGTGCTGGTGACCCGAGGCGATGAAGTGCTGCTGGCACGCTCGCCGCGGTTCGTCACCGGGGTCTACAGCACGTTGGCGGGGTTTGCCGAGCCAGGCGAATCGGCCGAGGACTGCCTGATTCGCGAGGTTCGCGAAGAAGTGCGGATCGACGTGAAGAACATCCAGTACATGGGCAGCCAGTGCTGGCCGTTCCCGCACTCGATGATGCTCGGCTTCCATGCCGAGTACGCCGGCGGCGAAATCGTCTGTCAGGAAGACGAAATCGAAGACGCCCAGTGGTTCAACGTTCACGCGTTGCCGCCGTTGCCGGCTTCTCGCTCGATAGCCCGTTACCTGATCGACGTCTACGTGGCGCGGCGTTTAGGCCACGCTGAACCAGTGTTGCCAGGCTAGCCGCACGGTCAGCCCCAGCACTACGGTGATGAACACCGGACGAATGAATTTCGCGCCGCCGCTGATGGCGGTGCGAGCGCCGAAGAAGGCGCCGACCATCACCGACAGGCCCATGCACAGGCCGATGATCCAGTCCACCTGCCCGGAAAACACGAACACCGACAGCGCCGCAATGTTGCTGACGAAGTTCATGCTGCGCGCCACGCCGCTGGCCTTGACCAGATCGATCGGGTACATCAGCAGGCTGCTGACGGTCCAGAACGCACCGGTGCCGGGTCCGGCCACGCCATCGTAGAAACCGAGGCTGAAGCCCTGGGTCGATTGCCACTTTTTCTTGATCGGTGCGTTGCTGTCCAGCGGCGCTTTCGGCGTACCGCCAAACAACAGGTAAAGGCCGCAGGCGAAGACGATCACCGGGAGCATTTTGTTCAGCCATTCCGCCGGCAGGTAATGCGCGACCACGGCACCGGTCAGGGCGCCGACCAGGGTGCCGACGATGGCGTGCATCCACTGCCGGGGATGAAACAGCTTGCGACGGTAAAAGGTGAAACTGGCGGTGGCCGAGCCGAAGGTCGAACTGAGCTTGTTGGTGCCCAGCACCAGGTGCGGTGGCAGGCCGGCGGTGAGCAAGGCCGGGGTGGTCAACAGACCGCCGCCGCCGGCAATGGCGTCGATGAATCCGGCAATGAAAGCGACAAGGGCCAGAATGGCCAGGGTGGTGAGGTCAACGCTGAGTTCGAAAGGCATGGAATCGGCTTAATCGGCAGGGGTGCAGCAAAGGGGCTGCGGGGAAGGGCCGATATCTTACCCATATCCCGCCTTTGCGGCGACCTGTATGGCCTCTTCGCGAGCAGGCTCGCTCCCACAGTTGAAATGCGTTCCCCTTGTGGGAGCGAGCC
>NZ_JBSVWS010000133.1:0-17308 GCF_054071155.1 Pseudomonas sp. SDO5532_S415
TGGATCGGTGTCGTACGCGAGCCCCCGTGTGGGAGCGAGCCTGCTCGCGAAGGCGTCAGTCAGGAGGAAGCGATATGGTCGACATTCATACAGGCGGCTGCCACTGCGGCCAGCTGCGCTATCAATTCAGCGGGCCGCTGCACGACATCGCCCACTGCCATTGCTCGATATGCCGACGGGTCAGCGGCGGCATCGTGACCACCTGGATCACCGTGCCCGCGAAGGCCTTCCAATGGCTGGCCGGAACACCGGCGCGGTACGACTCTTCAGCGACCTGCGCGCGCTACTTCTGCGGCCACTGCGGGGCGCAACTGGCACTGGTCACCCACCTCAGCCCCAAGACTATTGATGTGACCATCGCCACCCTCGATCACCCCGAGCAGGCTCCTGCCGAACGGCACATCTGGACTGACAGCCGCTTGCCATGGCTGCACCTGGACGAGCAATTGCCCGGCGAGCCGGAAGAAACCTTATAAACTTAAATTAAGCCTGATCAAAAAATAGACAGATCCAGCGGGCGAATCGCGCCCATCCAAATCGCGTGCTCACTGTGATCGCGCAGATCGTCGCCGGTATCCGGATGCAGGAACACCACCAGCCCCTTGCGGTTGAGCGCCAGCCAGGGCAACACGTCACCGATCAATTCCGGACCGAAGGCCAGCTGACAGCTCCAGTCCGGATGCGGGCCGACAGGGCGCTCGTGCACCCGGCCCATTTTCAACGGGAACAGTTGCGCCGCCTGCGCGCACAAGACCCGCGCTTGATCGACGGTGCTGGCGTCGAAATACACATGGGCGTGGTAGCCCTTGATCGTTGACATCTGAAGCCCTCTGAATCGGTTCGAACCGTCGGTGTTTGCCGCAGGTCACACGCCATATAGGTCAATAACAGGGAGCGCAGCCATGAAGAATGCCGAAACCCCGGTCGTGAAAGTGGTGCTTTATGGTGCCATGAGTAGCCTGGGCAGTGCGCTGATGGCTGAATTGCTACGCCGCCAGCACGAAGTGATCGCCATACTCGATGATCTGACGGCGCTCGCGCCACGTCCGGGCTTGCGCACCAAGACCGGCGATTTGTTCGAGGCTGAACGGGTGAAGCAAAGCGTGGCGGGCAGTTCGGCGGTCATCTGTCTACTGGACGCACCCGGATTACCGTTCAACAGTGAACACGTGGAAAAAAACATCGTTCCGGGGCCGGTCGAGCAAGTACTGGCGGCGGACGCGTTGATCGATGGCATGCAAGCGGCGGGCATCGCGAGGTTGTTTCTGGTGGGGGACTTCGAGGTCCTGGACGATCCCGAGACCTTCGATCCACTGCAGCGTCACGCCGCCGAGGAAATCCGCGAAGCCCTGCAAAGCAGCTCCTTGAAATGGACGTTGGTGAATGCTCCGCGTGGAGTGCCCGGATTGACCATCGAACATTTCAGCCATGTCAGCAGCTCGCTGGAACCAGGGCTGGCTGAACCGCTGGAGCGCCTGGCCCGGGCGGCAACGGGCATCGCCGATGAATTGCATTTGAACCTGCACATCGGTGAGCACGTCAGTTTCGTCGCGGCTGACAGCTAAACCGCGATAGACGGCAGCGCCAGGCCATTGAGCGATTGTGCACTGCTGGCCTGCTCGGCCACCAGCCAATCGACAAACTGCTGAATCAACGCCCCACGCCGTTTGCGCTGCGGCAGTACCACGTAGTATCCCAACCGCGACATCACCGTCTCGGCAATCGGCCGACACAGCAACCCCTGCGCCAACAAGTTATCCACAAGGTGGCGCCAACCAATGGCCACGCCCTGACCACCAATCGCCGCCTGAATCAGCAACGTGTAATTGTCGAAGCGCAATTGCCCTGGAGCGGGAGGCGAGGTGATCCCCAACTCGCGAAACACGCCACTCCAGTCAAACCAGTTGCTGCTGTGCTCGCCGCGCAAGTGCAACAGTGGAAACTCCAGCAATCCCTGGGCAGGCAAGGGCAGGGCACGCTCATTCAACAGTTGCGGGCTACAGACCGGAAACACTTCTTCGCTGAACAGCCAATGGCTTTCGCCCTGCTTGAAGCGACCATCGCCGAATAACACCGCCACATCGATGTCGGTGCGCAGCATGTTGTGACTACGTTCACTGGTCACCAGGCTGACATCCACCTGCGGATTGGCGGCGTGAAAACGATGCAAACGCGGCATCAGCCAATAGGCGGCGAAGGCGAAATCGGTGGCGACTTGCAGCACCTCATGCTGTTGCTGTGCGCTGATCGCGTTCAAACCAGCATCGATTTGCTGCAAACCCAGCTGAACTTGTTCGAAAAGTATCATCCCAGACTCGGTCAATTCGATGCCGCGGTAAATGCGGTCGAACAGCCGTGTCGCCAGTCGCTCCTCCAGGCGCTTGATTTGCTGGCTGATGGCCGGTTGCGTGGTGCCAAGCTCGACTGCCGCAGCGGTAAAGCTGCGTTGTCGCGCCGCCGCTTCGAAGGCGCGCAGCAAATCCAGAGACAGGTCACCAAGTGCGTCATACATAAGCTGTGCTTATCCTAGTCATTGTCATGCATGGGCTTTACCACAAACTGTATGGGTTTCATGCTCGAGCTCAGCACTCTCGCATAAACATCCACTATGGAATGCCGCGATCACATGAAGCGCAAGAACATTCTTTTCATCATGGCCGATCAAATGGCCGCGCCAATGTTGCCGTTCTACGGCCCTTCGCCAATCAAACTGCCTAATTTGAGCCGCCTCGCCGCCGAAGGCGTGGTGTTCGATTCCGCGTATTGCAACAGTCCGTTGTGCGCGCCGTCGCGTTTTACCCTGGTCAGCGGTCAGCTGCCGAGCAAGATCGGTGCTTACGATAACGCGGCGGATTTCCCTGCCGATGTCCCCACTTATGCCCACTACCTGCGTCGTCTCGGCTACCGCACCGCGCTGTCGGGCAAGATGCATTTCTGCGGCCCGGACCAGTTGCACGGCTATGAAGAACGCCTGACCAGCGACATCTATCCGGCCGACTACGGTTGGGCGGTGAATTGGGATGAGCCGGATGTGCGGCCGACCTGGTACCACAACATGTCGTCGGTGCTGCAAGCGGGACCCTGCGTGCGTACCAATCAGTTGGATTTCGACGAAGAAGTTGTATTCAAGGCCCAGCAGTATCTGTTCGATCACATTCGCGAAGATGGCGACCAGCCGTTTTGCCTGACGGTTTCGATGACCCATCCACACGATCCTTACACCATTCCAAAGGCCTTCTGGGATCTGTACGACGACGCCGACATCCCATTACCCACAACGCCGGACCCACACGGTCTCGATCCGCATTCCCAGCGGTTGCTCAAGGTTTATGACCTGTGGGACAAGCCGCTGCCTGTGGATAAGATCCGCGACGCACGCCGCGCCTATTTCGGCGCCTGCAGCTATATTGACAGCAACGTCGGCAAACTCCTGCAAACGCTCGAAGATACTGGTCTGATCGACGACACCATCATCGTCTTCTCTGGCGACCATGGCGACATGCTGGGCGAGCGTGGCCTCTGGTACAAAATGCACTGGTACGAAATGGCTGCACGGGTGCCCCTGTTGATAAGTGCTCCGGGTCAATTCGGCGCGGGCCGGGTCAGCGCCTCGGTGTCCACCGCCGACCTGTTGCCCACTTTCGTCGAGCTGGCGGGCGGGTCACTGGAGCCGGGCTTGCCGCTGGACGGTCGGTCGCTGGTCCCGCATCTGCAAGGGCAGGGCGGTCACGACGAAGTGTTCGGCGAATACATGGCCGAAGGCACCATCAGCCCATTGATGATGATTCGCCGGGGCAACTACAAATTCATCTACAGCGAAGACGACCCTTGCCTACTCTTCGATGTGCACAACGATCCACATGAGTTGGAAGAACTCAGCCAATCACCGCAATATCGCCGGCTGTTCGACGACTTTCTCACCGAAGCCCGGGCTAAGTGGAATATTCCGGCGATCCACCAACAGGTGCTCGCGAGCCAGCGGCGCCGGCGTTTCGTCGCCGACGCCCTGACCATCGGCAAGCTGAAGAGCTGGGATCACCAGCCGCTGGTGGACGCCAGTCAGCAATACATGCGCAACCATATCGACCTTGATGATCTGGAGCGTAAAGCACGTTATCCACAACCCTGCCAAAACCAATAATGTTAAGGGGAAGTCCATGCAAAGGTTATCCACAGTACTGACGGTCGGGCTTCTGGCTCTGAGCAGCGCATCGGCCTATGCCGATCAGCGTTGCGAGACAGTGAAGATGGCCGATCCTGGCTGGAGCGACATCGCCGCGACCAACGCCATCACCGGTTTTCTGCTGGACGGCATGGGCTACAAGGCCAAGGTCGACACCCTTGCGGTGCCGATCACGTTTGGCGGGCTAAAGGACGGCCAGGTCGATGTGTTCCTGGGTAACTGGATGCCGGCGCAACAGGGCTTCTACGACAAGTTCGTCGCCACCGGCGATGTCACGCAACTGGCGAAAAACCTCGACGGCACCGAATTCACTCTCGCGGTTCCGGACTATGTCTGGGACGCGGGCGTGCATACCTTCGCCGACCTGAACAAATACGCGGACAAGTTCGACAGGAAAATCTACGGCATCGGCTCCGGTGCGCCAGCGAACATTTCCCTGCAAGAGATCATCAAGAAAAACGATTTCGACATGGGGCAATGGAAGCTGGTCGAATCCAGTGAGCAGGCGATGCTGGCCGAAGTGTCCCGCGCCGTGAAGAAGCAGAAATTCGTAACGTTCCTGGGCTGGACTCCACACCCGATGAACGTGCAGCTGAAAATGCATTACCTCAAGGGCGGCGAGAAATACTTCGGCGACACCGGCACCGTCCACACCCTGACCCGCAAAGGTTATGCACAGGCCTGCCCGAACGTCGGCAAGCTGCTGACCAACCTGAGTTTCACTCAGGAGATGGAGAACAGCATCATGGCCGAGGTGGTCAACAAGAAAGTCAGCAATGCCGATGCAGCCAAGGCGTGGATCAAGGCCAACCCGGCGGTGCTGGATAAATGGCTCGATGGTGTAAAAACCGTGGATGGCAAGGATGCGTTGCCGGCAGTGAAAGCCAAGCTGTAACAATTACCTGTGGGTTGTAATGATTACCTGTGGCGAGGGAGCTTGCTCCCGCTCGGCTGCGCAGCAGACACAAACCCGGACAACTCGATAAGGCTGACAAACCGCGTTGACCGGATTGGGAGCGCTACGCACTCCAGCGGGAGCAAGCTCCCTCGCCACAGTGATTGCGTCGTCCTGTTACCCTTGTGCAAAACCCCAACCGAGAGGCTTCATGGCCCTTCCCAGCCGCCATTCACTCTTCCCGTTCCTTACCTGGTTGCCCCGGCAAACCCGCGCCAGCGTCGGTCGAGACCTGATCGTCGGCCTCAGCGGTGCGATTCTCGCGTTGCCACAATCCATTGCCTACGCACTGATCGCCGGTCTCCCACCGGAATACGGCTTGTACGCGGCGATCATCCCGGTATTGATCGCTTGCCTGTGGGGCTCGTCGTGGCATTTGATCTGCGGTCCTACAGCGGCCATCTCCATTGTCCTGTACGCCAGCGTCAGTCCTCTGGCCGTTCCAGCGACACAGGACTACGTCACCTTGATCCTGTTGCTGACGTTTCTGGCCGGGATTTTCCAGTGGCTGCTGGGCTTGCTGCGCTTTGGCGCGCTGGTGAATTTCGTTTCTCATTCAGTAGTACTCGGCTTCACCCTCGGCGCGGCGGTGGTGATCGCCATCGGCCAGTTGCCCAACCTGTTGGGGCTGGCTTTGCCCAGCCAGGCCACCGCGCTGGACAGCTTCATCGCGCTGTTCAAACACCTCGACGAACTCGATAAACCATCACTGGTGCTGGGGCTGGCGACCGTGGTGGTGGGTGTAATCCTCAAGCTGTGGTTGCCGCGCTGGCCAACGCTGTTGATCACTCTGGTGCTGGGCGCACTCACGGTCTGGCTCTGGCCATCGATGTTCGGCCACGTGGAACTGGTCAGCGCATTCACCGGAAAGCTGCCGCCCTTGAGCCTGTTGCCGCTAGACCTCGACCTGATCCTGCGCCTGCTGCCTAGCGCCGTGGCCGTGGGCATGCTCGGCCTGGTCACCAGCCTGTCGATTGCCCGTTCGTTGTCGGCGCGCTCGCAACAATTGCTCGACGCCAATCAGGAGGTCCGCGCCCAGGGTTTATCCAACATCGTCGGTGCGTTTTTTTCCGGATCGCTGTCAGCCGGCTCCTTCACTCGCTCGGCCCTGAGCTACGAAGCAGGCGCCTGCTCACCCCTGGCAGGGATTTTTTCGGCGTTGTGGGTGGCGTTGTTCGCGATCTTCGGTGCGCAGTTGATCGCGCACATTCCGATTCCGGCCATGGCCGGCAGCATTCTGCTGATCGCCTGGGGCCTGGTGGACCATCGCGGCATTCGTGCCTTGCTGCGGGTCAGCCGCGCCGAGTTCCTGGTCATGGCCCTGACGTGTGTCGCCACCTTGCTGCTGGAACTGCAGACGGCGATCTATGCCGGGGTGCTGGCGTCGCTGTTCTTTTACCTCAAGCGCACCTCGCAACCGCGGGTACAGCATGTGCGCGACGGCGATGAGGACATTCTGCGGGTGGGCGGTTCGATCTTTTTCGGCGCCAGCCATTACCTGCAAGTACGCCTGCAACGGATGCACGGCGCGCGCGTGGTGATCGAGGCGCAGCAGATCAACTTCATCGATTATTCAGGGGTGGAAATGCTGCATCAGGAAGCGCGACGGCTACTGCGGCAAGATCGCAGCCTGACCCTGCGCCGGGCGCGGCCGCAGGTGGTGGAAGAATTGAGGAAGCTTGAGGGGGCGGAGAAATGCCCGATCCGTTTCGAAGATTGAAACACCGAACCCTGAAATGCACATCGCTTCTGTGGCGAGGGAGCTTGCTCCCGTTGGGTTGCGGAGCAACCCTAAGATCTGCGGGCGCTTCGCACCCGAGCGGGAGCAAGCTCCCTCGCCACAAAAGCTTATAGAGCGAGTTGTCGACGAAGTTCGGCCAACACCGGCGCCGTGTCCGGGCGCACGCCACGCCACAGGAAGAACGCCTCCGCCGCTTGTTCAGCCAGCATGCCCAAACCGTCCATCGCCACCGCCGCGCCGTGTTCGCTGGCCCAGCGGCAGAACGAGGTCGGTTCCTTGCCGTACATCATGTCGTAGCACACCGTTTTGCCCGGTTCGATCAGGCTGGCGGCAATCGGCGGCACATCGCCCGTCAGGCTCGCGGACGTGGCGTTGATGATCAGGTCCACCGATTCCTGCAACCAGTCGTAACCGCTGGCCGATACCGGTCCCAGGTCGCAGAACAGTTCCGCCAGCAACTCGGCCTTGTCCACCGTCCGGTTGGCGATGATCACTGACGCCGGTTGCTCGGCCAGCAAGGGCTCCATTACACCGCGCACCGCGCCGCCAGCCCCGAGCAGCAGGATGCGTTTGCCCTTGAGGCTGAACCCGGCGTTGACCGTCAGGTCCCGCACCAGGCCGGCGCCGTCGGTGTTGTCACCCAACAGACTGCCGTCGTCCATTTTGCTCAGGGTATTCACCGCACCGGCCCGTTGCGCCCGCGCGGTCAGGGTGTCGGCCAGGCGATAGGCTTCTTCCTTGAACGGAACCGTTACGTTTGCTCCGCGACCTTCGAGGAAAAATGCCCGGGCGCAGCCGGAAAAATCGTCGAGGGGCGCCAACGAGGTGCTGTAGTCGAGTTTCTGCGCGGTCTGCTCGGCGAACAGCCGCTGGATCAGTGGCGACTTGCTGTGGCCAATCGGATTACCGAAAACGACATAACGGTCCATCAACATTCCTCGTTCAGGCCTCGGCCAACCAGTCGCGGTCTTGCAGGAAATACTCGGTCAGGCGCGCCTCTTCACTGCCAGGCTCGGCTTTCCAATCGTAACCCCAACGTACCTGCGGTGGCAGGGACATGAGGATCGACTCGGTACGCCCGCCCGATTGCAGGCCAAACAAGGTGCCGCGGTCGTAAACCAGGTTGAACTCGACATAACGCCCGCGACGGTACTCCTGGAACTCCCGCTGCTCGGCGGTGAACGCATCGTGCTTGCGGCGCTGCACGATCGGCAGATAAGCATCGATGTACGCATCGCCAATGGCACGCATGAAGGCGAAACTGGTGTCGAAATCCCACTCGTTCAGGTCGTCGAAAAACAGACCGCCGATGCCCCGCGGCTCATGACGATGCTTGATGTGGAAATAGCTGTCGCACCAGGCCTTGTAACGCGGGTAGACGTCCGGACCGAATGGCGCGCAAGCCTGCTCGGCCACACGGTGCCAGTGCACGCAGTCATCGATGTTGCCGTAGTAGGGCGTCAAGTCGAAACCGCCGCCGAACCACCAGACCGGCTCTTCGCCTTCTTTTTCGGCGATGAAAAAACGCACATTGGCGTGGGAAGTCGGTACGTGCGGGTTGTGCGGGTGAATGACCAGCGACACGCCCAGGGCTTCAAAGCCACGCCCGGCCAGTTCCGGTCGATGGGCGCTGGCGGACGGTGGCAAACCGCTGCCGAAGACGTGGGAAAAGTTAACGCCGCCCTTTTCGATGACCGTACCGTTTTCGATCACCCGCGTACGTCCGCCACCGCCGGCAGGGCGGGTCCAGGCGTCTTCGACGAAGCGCGTGCCGCCGTCTTCGGCTTCCAGGGCAGCGCAAATACGGTCTTGCAGATCGAGCAGATAGGCTTTTACGGCCTCGGTGCGGGTAGTCATGGCATCACCTTGGATCGGGCAAAGCTACGCGGCGCTCCATCGGAGCCGGCCTGCGCAAATGGGCGCGTAGCATACCACCGCCAATGCGCTCGTCGCAGTTGACGAAGATCAAGCTTAGGCGTTCGATAGGGCGCTTGGTAAAGCGACCTCAGGAGAGTGCAGATGGCAAAGCGTATCCAGTTCCGTGCCCATGGCGGCCCCGAAGTACTCGAGTATGTGGATTACCTACCCGCCGAGCCCGGTCCGCAGCAGGTCCGCGTAAGCAACAAGGCCATCGGCCTGAACTTCATCGACACCTATTACCGCAGCGGTCTCTATCCGCCACCGTCCCTGCCATCAGGTGTAGGTTCGGAAGGCGCAGGCGTGGTTGAAGCGGTCGGCAGCGAAGTTAGCCGGTTCAAGGTGGGTGATCGCGTGGCTTACGGTAGCGGCCCATTGGGCGCCTATAGCGACGTGCATGTCTTGCCCGAGGCCAATCTGGTCCACCTTCCGGACGCCATCAGCTTCGAACAGGCGGCCGGGGTCATGCTCAAAGGCCTGACGGTGCAGTACCTGTTGCGTCAGACCTATGAACTCAAGGGTGGCGAAACCATTCTGTTCCACGCTGCGGCTGGCGGCGTGGGTTCCCTGGCCTGCCAATGGGCCAAGGCCTTGGGCGTAAAGTTGATCGGTACGGTGAGTTCAGCGGAAAAAGCCACGCTGGCCAAGGCCAATGGTGCCTGGGCGACCATAGACTACAGCCATGAAAACGTCGCACAGCGTGTGCTGGAATTGACTGACGGCAAAAAAGTCCCGGTGGTGTACGACGGCGTCGGCAAGGACACTTGGCTGACCTCTCTGGACAGCGTCGCGCCACGGGGGCTGGTGGTGAGTTTCGGCAACGCTTCGGGCGCGGTGGACGGTGTGAATCTGGGGATTCTGGCGGCGAAGGGTTCGCTCTACGTCACCCGGCCGACCCTGGGTACCTACGCCAATAACGCGGAAAACCTGCAGCGCATGGCCGATGAGCTGTTCGAGATGATCATCAGCGGCAAGCTGAAGGTGGACATCAGCCAGCGTTATCCACTGGCGGAAGCGGCGAAGGCGCAGGCTGAATTGTCGGCACGGCGTACGACAGGATCGGTGGTTCTGTTGCCTTAAGGACGCTTTCGCGAGCAGGCTCGCTCCCACATTTGATCGTTGTCGAACACCCATTCTGTGTTCCCTGAAGATCTACTGTGGGAGCGAGCCTGCTCGCGAATGGCCACACCTCGGTATTAATCCGGGCGCACAACATGCCCGGTTGCCAAATCACGAATCACGCTCGGGTTCTTGCGCCCGCCCAGATTCCCGCCCAGCACCAGATCAACCTGCCCACGGAAATACTGCTCGACGCGAATCCGCGTGCGCGCCGCCGGCCGGCCCTGCGGGTTGGCAGAGGTCGACACCAACGGCCCGACGAGGGCGCACAAATCCCGTACTTGGGGGTGATCGCTGACCCGCAGGGCCACCGTTTCATGCACGCCGGTAATCCACTGCGGCAACATATTCTGATGCGGCACCAGCCAGGTATTCGGCCCCGGCCAGGTGCTGGCCATGCGGTCCATCCACAATTCGGGGAAGTCCTCGAACAGGAAGTCGAACTGGCGAATGTTATCCGCGACCAGAATCAGGCCCTTATCCACAGACCGGCCCTTGATCAGCAACAACCGGTCCACTGCCTCTTCGTCCCACGGGTCGCAACCCAGACCCCAGACTGCTTCGGTTGGGTAGGCAATTACCGCCCCCGCGCGAACGGCTCGTGCGGCTTGTTGCACACGCCAACTGTTGACCATGAAAAACGCTCCAGAATAAGGCTCTGTGCAGTTTACCGATCTTCCTTATAAAACCTAGCTCACCCGCGCAAACCAGCGCCCGTTTTCGCAGACTGCGCGGCCCTCCATTTCCAGTTCGGTCAGCGCCACCAGTACATTGGGCAAGGTCCAACCGATGGCGTCGGCCAGCGCTTCACTGGTGTGGGGCGCAGCGTGGAGTAACTTCAGCAAAGGGTGGATGGCTTTCGCTGGCTCGTCTTTGGATAACGGCAGCTGTTGCCAGCCACGCAAGGCTTCAAGGATATGTTCGACGGTTTCCACAAGCACCGCACCGTCGCGGATCAACTGGTGACACCCCTTGGCGCCGGGGTGGTGGATCGACCCCGGAATGGCATAGACCTCGCGCCCTTGTTCCGCCGCCAGCCTCGCGGTGATCAAGGAACCGCTGGCGACGCTGGCCTCGACCACCAACACGCCGAGGGACAAACCGCTGATGATTCGATTGCGTCGCGGGAAATTGCTGGCCGTCGGGCCGGCGTCCAGCGGAAACTCGGAAAGCACTGCGCTACCCGAGGCGATCATCGCATCGGCCAGCCGCCGATTGCGCTGTGGATAAAACTTTTCCAGCCCGGTGCCGAGCACTCCGATCGTTTGCCCGCCAACGTCCAGTGCTGCCTGATGCGCAGCGGCATCGATGCCCAGGGCCAGACCGCTGGTAATGACAAATCCGGCACCGGCCAGACTGCGGGAGAACGCAACAGCGGTGTCCATGCCCGGCCTTGACGCGCGACGACTGCCCACCATCGCCAGTTGCGGTTTTTCCAGAATGTCGAGATTGCCTGCGACGAACAACAATGGCGGTGCATCGCTGATTTGCGCCAGCAGCGCCGGGTAGTCAGGCTGGTCCCACATCAATAAATGCTGGGCCGGACGCTCTAGCCAGGCCAGCGCATGGCTTGCGCCATCGCGGACCTCAGAGCATCGTCGAGCCTCGGAACAGGCCAATGGCAAGCCCAGCGCACGCCAGGCGCTGGCCGGTGCGCTGATGGCTTTTGACGCTGAACCGAAGGCCTCCAGCAACTTCCTGAATCGCGCCGGACCGAGTTCCGGCAATCGATGCAGGCGTAAACGAGCCTCCAGTTCCGCGGGTGAAACCGGTGTAAAAGCTGACTGCGACATGGATCATCCTTGATCGTTATAAGCCCCCGTCCAAGCGGGAATAAGCTGTGGATAACTCTGTTGGTAACTTGTGAAGCAAGCTTACGGATTTCGCACCTTGTCCATCACCGCCAGGGAACGCGACGCGTTGAGCACCAGCCCGTAGCTGAGCTTGTCGTAGGTACGGAAAACCATCAGCAGGCCGGCGCGTTCATCAGGAATTTTCAGCGGCTGGCCGGTGATCCGGTCACGCACGGTTTCCCCGGTCTTCATCACCACCAACACGTTGCCTTCGGCCAGGCCATCGCGCTGGCCCTTGTTCAGCGTGACCACGTCCAGTGCGCCGATCTGGGTGACCCCGCGCGGCACATCAATGATCAGGCCGTTGATGTCGGTGCCGGGTGCGCTGGGCATGAAGGTCGAATTGATCGAACGTTCCTCGCCGCTGAACAAACGGTCACCGAGGCGCACTTCCTGGGTGGTGCGCTGCAACGCCAGCGTGGCGACGTCACCTTCGGTGGCGATGATCTCGCCGCCGCCGACGTCGTCGGCGTTGATCCCCAGAAACTCCCGGGTCTGCGGATCGGTGTAGACCTTGCCCTGGCGGAAGATGCCGTAGACCGGTTGCGCCGGGTCGAAGTGGCCGCGGGCGAAGATACGGTCGCCGATGCCGCTGAGCACGCGTTCGTCATCACCGGCGACGATGTACGGCGCCTTGTCGAAATCCTCGGACTTGTCGACGATGCGGTTGCTCAGCAGAAAACTGTTGATCGATTTCAGAGGAATGCTCGGAATCGCGTCAGCCACCGGACTGCTGCGCACTCGCGGCGAGAGTTTGATGGTGCCTCGGGAGACCCCGCGATCGAGGGTCAGGCGTGGTTGACCGTTGACGTAAACCAACGAAAGCGTATCGCCGGGGTAGATGAGGCTGGGGTTTTCGATTTGCTGATTGGCTTGCCAGAGCTGCGGCCATTGCCACGGCTCACGAAGGAATTTTCCCGAGATGTCCCAGAGTGTGTCCCCCGATACGACGATGTATTGCTGTGGAAAACCTTCCCTGAGTTGCACTTGCCCGTGCGCCAGACCGGCAGAGACCAGAAGCAGCAAGGCGAGTAGTGATTTCCTCATGCGGTGAATCCCTTTATTATGTACGTTCGCGTGAAACGCCAGAGCCGTCAGTGGCTCGCTCCCGGCTTGCTTATGAAGAGAAGGGAGCTACGTTTCACAAAGGTAGCCTGCCTCTTCGGACTCACCAGGCCACCGACCCGACCTTACTTCACACGTGCAGTCATCAAGCTTATGGCCATTTTGAACATCCTCGAATTCCCTGACTCGCGCCTGCGCACCATCGCCAAACCGGTGGCCGTAGTGGACGACGAAGTGCGTCAGTTGGTCGATGACATGTTTGAAACAATGTATGAGGCACCAGGCATCGGCCTCGCCGCGACCCAGGTCAACGTACATAAACGTATCGTCGTGATGGACCTTTCCGAAGACCGCACCGAGCCGCGAGTGTTCATCAACCCCGAGCTCGAACCTCTGACCGACGAGATGGGCCAGTACCAGGAAGGCTGCCTTTCGGTACCGGGCTTCTACGAAAACGTCGATCGTCCGCAACGGGTCAAGGTCAAGGCGCTGGACCGCGACGGCAAGCCTTACGAACTGATCGCCGAAGACTTGCTCGCTGTGTGCATCCAGCATGAATGCGACCACCTCAACGGCAAATTGTTCGTCGATTACCTGTCCACGCTCAAACGCGACCGCATCAAGAAGAAACTGGAAAAGCTTCATCGCCAGAACGCCTGATGCCCATCTTCAAAGGCTTGCTGCGGCAAGCCTTTTTCTTTTCAAGAAGCTTTGCAATAGAGAGCCACCCATGACCGAGCCATTGCGCATTGTCTTTGCCGGCACCCCGGAATTCGCCGCCGAACACCTCAAGGCGCTGCTCGACAGCCCTTACGAGATCGTCGCGGTCTACACCCAACCGGATCGCCCGGCAGGTCGTGGGCAGAAATTGATGCCGAGCCCGGTCAAGCAGCTGGCGCTGGAGCACAACATCCCGGTGCTGCAACCGCCAACACTGCGCAACGAAGACGCTCAGGCCGAATTGGCCGCGCTGAAACCGGACTTGATGGTGGTGGTCGCCTACGGCCTGATCCTGCCGCAAGCCGTGCTGGATATTCCGCGCCTGGGTTGCATCAACAGCCATGCCTCCCTATTGCCTCGCTGGCGCGGTGCGGCGCCGATCCAGCGCGCCGTCGAAGCGGGTGACCGCGAAAGTGGCGTGACCGTGATGCGCATGGAAGCGGGCCTGGACACCGGGCCGATGTTGCTGAAAGTCACCACGCCGATCAGCGCCGAAGACACCGGCGGCAGCCTCCACGACCGCCTGGCCGAAATGGGTCCACCGGCGGTGGTGCAAGCGATTGCCGGTCTCGCCGCCGGAACACTGGAGGGCGAAGTGCAGGACGACAGCCTCGCCACCTACGCGAACAAATTGAACAAGGACGAAGCCCGCATCGACTGGACCCGCCCGGCCGTTGAGCTGGAGCGTCTGGTCCGTGCCTTCAACCCGTGGCCGATCACTCACAGCACGCTGAACGGCGAAGCACTGAAAGTCCTGGCCGCGAGTCTGGCTGAAGGCAAGGGCGCTCCGGGGGAGATCCTTGACGCCAGCAAGGACGGCCTGATCGTCGCCTGCGGTGAACAGGCCTTGTGCCTGACCCGTCTGCAATTGCCCGGCGGCAAGGCACTGAATTTCAGCGACCTGTTCAACAGCCGTCGCGAGAAATTCGCCACCGGTACCGTACTGGGTCAAACGGCGGACGTTCAATGAATCCACGTCTGGCCGCCGCCAAGGCACTGGCTGCTGTTCTGAGCGGAAAAGCCTCACTCAACAGTTCACTGCCGACACAAATGGACAAGGTCGAGGACCGCGACCGCGGTTTCACCCAGGACCTGGCGTTCGGCACCGCGCGCTGGCAGCCACGTTTGTCGGCACTGGCGGCCAAGCTTTTGCAGAAACCGTTCAAGGCGGCCGATGCCGATGTCGAAGCGCTGCTGCTGGTCGGCCTCTACCAATTGCTCTACACCCGCGTCCCGGCCCACGCCGCCATCGGCGAAACCGTCGGTTGCGCCGACAAGCTGAAAAAGCCCTGGGCCAAAGCCTTGCTTAACGCCGTACTGCGCCGCGCCCAACGGGAAAGCGAAGCGTTGCTGGCCGAGCTGGAGCATGATCCGGTGGTACGCACCGCCCACCCGCGCTGGCTGCAGAAATCCCTGAAAGCCTTCTGGCCCGAGCAGTGGGAAGCGATTTGCGCGGCGAACAACGCGCACCCGCCGATGATTTTGCGGGTCAACCGTCGCCATCAAACACGCGATGCCTATCTGGAACTGCTCAGCCAGGCCGGCATCGCCGCCAACCCCTGCGTTTACAGTCGGGACGGCATCATCCTCGACGCGGCCGCCGACGTGCGCAGCCTGCCGGGTTTCGCCGAAGGCTGGATCAGTGTGCAGGATGAAGCGGCACAATTGGCGGCTGATCTGCTCGATCTGGCCCCGGGCCAACGGGTGTTGGACGCCTGCTGCGCACCGGGCGGCAAGACCTGTCATATCCTCGAAGCCGAACCGGCACTGGCCGGCGTGGTAGCGGTGGACCTGGAAGCCAAGCGCCTGGTACGGGTGCGGGAAAACCTCGAACGCCTGGGCCTGAGCGCCGAGTTGATCGCCGCCGACGGCCGCGACACCGAGGCCTGGTGGGATGGCAAACCATTCCAGCGCATCCTGCTGGACGCACCGTGCTCGGCCACTGGCGTGATCCGTCGCCACCCGGACATCAAGCTGACCCGCCAACCGGATGACGTCGCCGCGCTGGCGGTGCTGCAAGGCGAATTGCTCGACGCCATGTGGAAAACCCTGGAGGTTGGCGGCATCCTGCTCTATGCAACGTGCTCGACATTGCCGACCGAGAACACCGAAGTCATCGAGTCGTTCCTCACCCGCACCCCCGGTGCCCGCGAACTGGACCTGGCTACTGCGGCGGGAATCAAGCAGCCCCATGGTCGCCAGTTGCTGGCCCGGGAAGGCGGGCATGACGGGTTCTATTACGCCAAGCTGATCAAGATCGCCGCCGCGCGCGGTTAAACGGATTCAATGGAGTGACTGGATGAAAATCATCATCCTCGGTGCGGGGCAAGTCGGCGGTTCGCTGGCAGAACACCTGGCCAGCGAAGCCAATGACATCACGGTGGTAGACACCGACGGCGAACGCCTGCGCGACCTTGGCGACCGCCTGGACATCCGCACGGTGCAAGGTCGCGGCTCGCTGCCGACCATTCTGCGCCAGGCCGGGGCAGACGATGCCGACATGCTGGTCGCCGTGACCAGCAGTGACGAAACCAACATGGTGGCCTGCCAGGTCGCCCACACCCTGTTCCACACGCCCACCAAGATCGCCCGGGTCCGCGAAGCCGCGTACCTGACCCGTGACGAATTGTTCGATAACGAAGCCATCCCGGTGGACGTGCTGATCAGCCCGGAGCAAGTGGTCACCAACTACATCAAGCGCCTGATCCAGCATCCGGGCGCCTTGCAGGTGATCGACTTCGCAGAAGGCAAGGCACAGCTCGTCGCCGTGCGGGCTTACTACGGCGGGCCACTGGTGGGCCAGCAACTGCGGCAGCTGCGCGAACACATGCCGAACGTCGAAACCCGCGTCGCGGCGATTTTCCGTCGTGACCGGCCGATCCTGCCCCAGGGCGATACGGTGATCGAGGCGGATGACGAAGTGTTTTTCATCGCCGCCCGGGCGAACATTCGCGCGGTCATGAGTGAAATGCGCCGTCTCGACGAGACTTACAAACGCATCGTCATCGCCGGTGGCGGGCAGATCGGTGAACGCCTGGCCGAGGCCATTGAAAGCCGTTACCAGGTGAAGATCATCGAGATGAACCCGGCACGTTGCCGACATCTCTCGGACAACCTCAACAGCACCGTAGTGCTTCAAGGCAGTGCCTCGGACCGCGACCTGTTGCTGGAAGAGAACATCGCCGACGCCGATATCTTCCTGGCCCTGACCAATGACGACGAAGCCAACATCATGTCGTCGCTGCTGGCCAAGCGCCTGGGCGCGAAGAAGGTGATGACCATCATCAACAACCCGGCCTATGTCGACCTGATCCAGGGCGGCGACATCGACATCGCCATCAGCCCGCAACTGGCAACCATCGGTACTCTGCTGGCTCACGTGCGGCGCGGCGATATCGTCAGCGTGCACTCACTGCGACGAGGCGCGGCGGAAGCCATCGAGGCGATTGCCCACGGCGATGCCAAATCGAGCAAGGTCATTGGCAAATCCATCGAGAATATCGGCCTGCCGCCGGGCACCACCATCGGTGCGATCATCCGCGACGAAGAAGTGATCATCGCCCACGATGACACGGTGATCGCGGCGGGTGACCATGTGATTCTGTTCCTTGTGGATAAAAAGCATATTCGCGATGTGGAAAAGCTGTTCCATGTGGGGCTTAGCTTTTTCTGAGCCGGCGCTGGCCTCTTCGCGAGCAGGCTCGCTCCCACAGGGTTTTCGGCTGTACACAACATTTGTGGTCACTGAAGATCAA